>NZ_JBEPNE010000012.1:0-170289 GCF_040546125.1 Pseudomonas sp. UYEF17 | reverse complement strand
ATGCTTTTTCATGGTCTCGCCCTCGCTGCCGTTGGCTTCTTAGAACGCCACCGTGGCACTGTGATGCCTCGGCGGGGGCGAGTCCATCGATTACAGGAGATCGCGTTCCCCTGTAGGAGCGGCCTTGTGTCGCGATGGGCCGCAAGGCGGCCCCCTGCGGTCTTACAGAATGTAACGCGACAGGTCTTCGTTCTGCGCCAGCTCACCCAGGTGGCTGTTCACATACGCCGCGTCGATCTGGATCGGCGCTTCGTCATGGGTACTGGCCAGGTCGCCAGCGCTGAACGACACCTCTTCGAGCAAACGCTCGAGCAGGGTGTGCAGGCGGCGGGCACCGATGTTCTCGGTCTTCTCGTTGACCTGGTAGGCAATCTCGGCCAGGCGCTTGATACCGTCGGCGAGGAACTCGATGTTCAGGCCTTCGGTCTTGAGCAGGGCCTGGTACTGTTCGGTCAGCGACGCGTGCGGCTCCTGCAGGATGCGCTCGAAGTCTTCCGGGGTCAGGGCCTTGAGTTCCACACGGATCGGCAGGCGGCCTTGCAGCTCGGGCACCAGGTCGCTCGGCTTGCTCAGGTGGAACGCACCCGAAGCAATGAACAGGATGTGGTCGGTCTTGACCATGCCCAGCTTGGTGTTGACGGTGCAGCCTTCGATCAGCGGCAGCAGGTCGCGCTGCACGCCTTCACGGGACACGTCGGCGCCGCCAACGTTGCCGCGCTTGGCAACCTTGTCGATTTCGTCGATGAACACGATGCCGTGCTGCTCGACAGCTTCCAGGGCCTTGGCCTTGAGCTCTTCCTCGTTGACCAGGCGGCTCGCTTCTTCATCGCGAACCATCTTCAGTGCTTCTTTAACCTTCAGCTTGCGCGCCTTGCGCTTGCCTTTGCCCATGTTGGCGAACAGGCTCTGCAGCTGGTTGGTCATTTCTTCCATGCCGGGCGGCGCGGCAATTTCGACGCCCACGGCATCGGCCACTTCGATCTCGATTTCCTTGTCGTCCAGCTGGCCTTCGCGCAGGCGCTTGCGGAACAGCTGGCGGGTGTTGGAATCGGTGCTGGTCTGCGCGGCTTCCTCGGCGAAGCTGCTGACCCGCGCCTGTGGCAGCAGGGCGTCGAGGATGCGGTCTTCGGCGGCGTCTTCGGCGCGGTGGCGCACGCGGATGATCTCTTGCTCACGCAGCATCTTCAATGCTGCATCGGCCAGGTCACGGATGATCGACTCGACGTCGCGGCCCACGTAGCCCACTTCGGTGAACTTGGTGGCTTCGACCTTGAGGAACGGCGCGTTGGCCAGCTTGGCCAGGCGGCGGGCGATTTCGGTCTTGCCGACGCCGGTAGGGCCGATCATCAGGATGTTCTTCGGGGTCACTTCGGCGCGCAGCTCGGCGGGGAGCTGCATGCGCCGCCAGCGGTTGCGCAGGGCGATGGCCACGGCGCGCTTGGCGTCGTCCTGGCCGATGATGTGGCGGTTGAGTTCGTGGACGATCTCGCGGGGGGTCATGGACATGATGAAAATGGTCCTCGGGCGGAATGAATCAGCGTGGAAAAGTCCCGCTCGCAGCGGGACGCCAGAACAACTGATTATTCGGCCAGGTCCTGCTCCTCGATGGTCAGGTTGTGGTTGGTGAACACGCAGATGTCGCCGGCGATGTTCAGGGCGGTCTCGGCGATTTCACGGGCCGAGAGGTCGGTCTTGTTCAGCAGGGCGCGGGCTGCGGCCTGGGCGTAGGCGCCGCCGGAACCCATGGCGATCAGGCCGTCTTCGGGTTCGACCACGTCGCCGTTGCCGGTGATGATCAGGGAGGCGTCCTTGTTGGCCACGGCCAGCATGGCCTCCAGGCGGCTCAGGGAACGGTCGGTACGCCATTCCTTGGCCAGTTCGACGGCGGCGCGGACCAGGTGGCCCTGATGTTTTTCAAGCTGGCCTTCAAAGCGCTCGAACAGGGTGAACGCATCGGCGGTGGCGCCGGCGAAGCCCGCGATGACCTGGCCGTGGTACAGGCGGCGCACCTTCTTGGCGTTGCCTTTCATCACGGTGTTGCCGAGGGATACCTGGCCGTCGCCGCCCATGACGACTTTGCCGTTACGGCGGACAGAAACGATGGTGGTCAAGGGGAGAGTCTCCACGCAGCGGGGCGAAAGTGCCTGATGCAGACTCATATGGGGGTGGGGGGAAGGATTTCAACCGTGGGGGATGAATGGTCGGCTCGGTCTCTTAACCGTACTCGGTCGATGTAGGAGCGGCCTTGTGTCGCGAAAGGGCTGCAAGGCAGCCCCAGGATCTCGGCATCATGCAAGATTAGCTGGGGCCGCTTTGCGGCCCGATCGCGACACAAGGCCGCTCCTACACAAAGCGAGTGTGCGCTTTGTCAGGCCTCGTGGCAGACATGCCCATCGACCAAGGTATAACGCACCGCACCCGGCAGGCAGTGGCCGATGAACGGGCAGTTCTCGCCGCGCGAGAACCACTGCTCGCCGGCCACGGTCGAGGCCTGCGGGTCAAACAGCACCAGGTCGGCCGCGCCACCCACTTTCAGCTCGCCGGCTGGCAGGCGCAGGGCCGCCGCCGGGCCGCTGCTCAGGCGGGCCAGCAAGGTTGGCAGGTCGAGCAGGCCGTCCTGTACCAAGGTCATGGCCAGCGGCAGCAGCAGCTCGACGCTGCTGATGCCCGGTTCGGTGGCGCCGAACGGGGCCAGCTTGGCGTCGCGCTCGTGCGGCTGGTGGTGGCTGGAAATCGCCTGGATCACCCCCGACTTCACAGCCTCGCGCAGGCCGTCGCGGTCAGCGGCGGTGCGCAGCGGCGGCTGCACGTGGTACAGGCTGGAGAACTCGCGCAGCGATTCGTCGGTGAGGATCAGCTGGTACAGCGCCACATCGGCGGTCACCGGCAGGCCCAGGGCCTGGGCCTGGGCGATCAGGCGCGCGCCGCGGGCGCTGGTGATCTGGGTGAAGTGCGCACGCACGCCGGTCTGTTCCACCAGCAGCAGGTTGCGCGCCAGGGCCACGGTCTCGGCGGTTTCCGGAATGCCCGGCAGGCCGAGGAAGCTGGCCATGGCACCTTCGTGGGCCAGGCCACCCTGGGCCAGGTCGCGGTCCTGGGAGTGGAACACCACGGTCAGGTCGAAGGTGGCGGCGTATTCCAGGGCGCGGGCCAAGGTACGGTTGTTGGGGATTTCCTTCAGGCCATTGCCGAAGGCCACGCAGCCGGTGTCGCGCAGGGCCACCAGCTCGGCCAGTTGCTCGCCTTCCAGGCCCTTGGTCAGGGCGCCGATCGGGTAGACCTTGCTGTTGGCGGCCTCGCGGGCGCGGTCGAGGATCAGTTCGGCCACGGCCGAGGTGTCCAGCACCGGCTTGGTCTGCGGCGGGCAGCACAGGCTGGTGACACCGCCGGCGACGGCGGCGCGGGTTTCACTGGCGATGTTGCCTTTGCGGCTGTAGCCCGGCTCGCGCAGGGACACGCCGAGGTCGACCAGGCCGGGCGCGGCGACCAGGCCATCAGCCTGGATCGTGCGGCTGGCGCTGAAGCCGGCCGGGGCTGCACCGATGGCGGCAACGCGGCCGCCGTCCAGGTGCAGGTCGGTGACCTGGTCCAGGCCGCTGTTGGGGTCGATGACCCGGGCGCCGAGAATACTGATGGTCACTGGGCGTTCTCCTGGTCGAATTGACGTTGCGCGTTCTGCCCGCTCATGGCCATGGACAGCACGGCCATGCGCACGGCGATGCCGTAGGTGACCTGGTTGAGGATCACCGAGTGCTTGCCGTCGGCCACCGCCGACTCGATTTCCACGCCGCGGTTGATCGGGCCCGGGTGCATGACGATGGCGTCGGGCTTGGCCCCGGCCAGGCGCGCGGTGGTCAGGCCGAACAGGCGGTAGAACTCGCCTTCGCTGGGCAGCAGGCCACCGGCCATGCGCTCACGCTGCAGGCGCAGCATGATCACCACGTCGACATCCTTCAGGCCTTCGGCGAGGTCGGTGTACACCTTCACGCCGTACTGCTCGATACCGATCGGGATCAGGGTTTTCGGGCCGATCACGCGGATGTCCGGGCAGCCCAGCGCTTTCAGCGCCAGCATGTCGGAGCGGGCCACGCGCGAGTGCAGGATGTCGCCGACGATGGCCACCGACAGGTTCTCGAAGCTGCCCTTGTGGCGGCGGATGGTGAGCATGTCGAGCATGCCCTGGGTCGGGTGCGCATGGCGGCCGTCACCGCCGTTGATCACGGCAACTTCCGGGCACACGTGCTCGGCGATGAAGTGCGCGGCCCCGGAGTCGGAGTGGCGCACCACGAACATGTCGGCGGCCATGGCTTCGAGGTTGCGCAGGGTGTCGAACAGGGTCTCGCCCTTGCTGGTCGAGGAGGTCGACACGTTCAGGCTGATCACGTCGGCCGACAGGCGCTGGGCCGCCAGTTCGAAGGTGGTACGGGTACGGGTGGAGTTCTCGAAGAACACGTTGCACACGGTCTTGCCGCGCAGCAACGGGACTTTCTTCACGGCCCGGGCACCGACTTCCAGGAAGGAGTCGGCGGTGTCGAGGATCTCGGTGAGCAGTTCGCGGGGCAAACCGTCGAGCGAGAGGAAGTGGCGCAGCTGGCCCTGATCATTGAGCTGCAGCGGGCGCTTGGCGTCGATTGGCGTCATCGCGGGGGACTCTTAAAGGGCGGAAGCGGAGGCGAGGTCCTGGCGCTCGAGGGCGAGCGGTGCGGGTCCGGTCAATTTTACCCGTTCATGGGCGGCCAGCGACAGGGTGGCGCCGAGTACATTCGGGCGGATTGGCAGTTCGCCGGCATCCAGGTCCAGCAGGCAGACCAGGGTGACGCTGGCCGGGCGGCCATAATCGAACAGTTCGTTGAGCGCGGCGCGCACCGTGCGGCCGCTCATCAGCACGTCATCCACCAGCACCAGGTGCTGGCCCTCGACCTCGAACGGCAGCTCGGACGGGCGCACTTGCGGGTGCAGGCCGTTCTGGCTGAAGTCGTCGCGATAGAACGACACGTCCAGAGTGCCCATGGGGCTGGTGTCGCCCATGGCTTCCTGCAGGGCCTGGGCAACCCAGACGCCGCCGGTGCGGATGCCGATGTAGCGCGGTTCGGTAATTGCCCGGCGGGCCAGGTGGGCGCGAAGGTCGACGGCCATCTGCCGAATCAGTTCGGCTGGATCGGGTAGGCTCATTGCAGGCTCCTCGGAAGGGTGCGCCGGGCGGGCCCGGCGGCAAAGATGATCAGGTATTGGCCTCCAGCCAGCCTTGCAGCAACAGGGCGGCGGCGATGGCATCGACCGGGTTGTCGCGGTAGCTGCCGCGCTGGCCGCCACGGGCCATGCGCTCGCCCTTGGCCTCGAAGGTGGTCAGGCGTTCGTCGTGGGTGTGCACGGGCAGGTTGAAGCGGCCGTTCAGGCGGCGGGCGAACTTTTCTGCGCGGGCGCTCATTTCGCTGGGGGTGCCGTCCATGTTCAGCGGCAGGCCGACGACGATGGCGTCGGGCTTCCATTCGGCAATCAGCTTTTCCACCTGGGCCCAGTCCGGCACGCCGTTCTGTGCCTTCAGGGTGCAAAGCTCGCGGGCCTGGCCGGTGACCACCTGGCCGACGGCCACGCCGATCTGTTTGCTGCCGTAGTCGAAGCCCAGCAGCAGACGCAGTTCAGGGTGCAGTTCGGCCATCAGGCGTGGCCCGCCTGGCTGGTCAGCAGGTTCAGGTTGATCCCCAGGCTGGCGGCGGCGGCTTCCAGGCGCAGGTCGCTGGTCAGGCCGAAGATGATTTCCGGGTCGAACGGGCAGTTGAGCCAGGCGTTATCGGCAAGCTCCGCTTCCAGTTGGCCCGCTTCCCAGCCGGCATAGCCCAGAGTGATCAGGCTCTGTTTCGGGCCTACCCCGGCGGCGATGGCAAGCAATATATCCTGCGAGGTGGTCAGCGACAGCCCCTCCAGCGCCACGGTGGCCTGGAAACTGCATTCGCTGCTGTGCAGCACGAAGCCACGGTCGGTCTGTACCGGGCCACCTTGATAGATCGGCACCTGCAAGGTGCTGGCCGGTGGCATTTCGTCCGGGCGCAGCTGCTCGAGGATGTCGGCCAGGTTCAGCTCCTGCGGCCGGTTGACCACCAGGCCCATGGCGCCATGGGCGTTGTGCTCGACGATGTACGTGAGGGTCTGGGCGAAGTTCGGATCGGCCATGTGCGGCATGGCGATCAGGAACTGATGCTTGAGGTAGCTCGGCGTGAGGGTTTTCATGGGGGATAGTGTGGCGCCAGGTGGCGAGGCTGACAAGGTGCGTAACGAGGCTTGCGCGTTCCCTGTGGGAGCGGGTTTACCCGCGAATGCGCCAGATCAGGCAATGATGTCGCTTAGTCGGACGCTTTCGCGGGTAAACCCGCTCCCACAGGGACCGCGTAATGCCGAAGGTCAGTTACTGGACAAACGGTCCCCACGGGCAAAGCGCCAGGTGCGGATGATCTCCAGCCGGTCAAACTCGGCCAGGTCCCCGGTAAACGGCGCAAACGGCGCCGCCAGTCGCACGATGCGCTGCGCCGCCTGGTCCAGCACCGGTTGCCCGGACGACTCCAGCACCAGCACCTCGTACAGCGAGCCATCGCGGTTGATCGACACCATCATGCGCAGGTTGCCGTAGATCTGTTGCCGGCGCGCTTCGTCGGGGTAGTTCAGGTTGCCCACCCGCTCGACCTTCTTGCGCCACTCTTCCTTGTACCAGGCACCCTTGTCGCGCATGGTCGAGGCGGCATTGAGCCGGTGGATGCGCGGGCGCTTGGCGTACATCTGCTGTTCGTTGGACAGCTCCGCCTCCAGGCTGGCGATCTGGCTGGACAACTGCGAGCTGTCGAAGTCCGGTGCCGGGGCTGCCGGCTTGGGCTGCGGCTTGCTTTCCCTGGGCTTGGGCTCGACCTTCTGTGGCTTGGGCGCCGTGGTCACTACCGCCGACTTCTGCGGGACAGGGGGCGGTACCACCTCGGGCTTCGCGGCGGGTGGCGGGGTGATCTTGTTGATCTTGCTGTCCTGGAACGGTGCCAGTTCGGTGGTCTTGGGCACCGCTTTCTTGTCCAGGGTGCCGCTGCCCTGCTGGTTGTCCTGGGCCTGGAAATCGGCCTTCTCCGGCGGTTTCTCGCTCTTGAAGGTGGCCAGGGTGATGTCCATGGTGTGGCGGATTTCGGCAGGCTTGACCACGCTGAAGCCGACGCCGAGGATCAGCGCCAGGTGCACCAGGGCAGCCAGGAACAGGGTAAAGCCGAGCCGGTCCACCGGGCGAACACGGGGGGGCAGCAGGTCGGCGGGGATGTCAGCGGGCAGCGTCATCAGGTTTCCAGCAACCGCAGGGCGGGGTAGCAGGCCAGGCCAAAAGGACCCGCATCATACCCCACTCTGGGTTGTTGCCGTGCGTCGGCGGTCAGCGCGCCTTCAGCTGGCGATCAATGGCATCCATCAATTGCCCGCCGATATCGGTGTTGTAGGCGGCATCGATCTCGCGGATGCAGGTGGGGCTGGTGACGTTGATTTCGGTGAGGTAGTCGCCGATCACGTCCAGGCCTACGAACATCAGGCCCTTCTCGCGCAGTGTCGGGCCGACCTGGGCGGCGATCCAGCGGTCGCGGTCGGTCAGCGGGCGTGCTTCGCCACGGCCACCGGCGGCCAGGTTGCCACGGGTTTCGCCGCTGGCCGGGATACGCGCCAGGCAGTAGTCCACCGGCTCGCCGTCGATCATCAGGATGCGCTTGTCGCCGTCGACGATCTGCGGCAGGTATTCCTGCGCCATGATCTGCTGGTTGCCGTGCTGGGTCAGGGTTTCCAGGATCACCGACAGGTTCGGGTCGTCCTTGCGGTGGCGGAACACCGAGGCACCGCCCATGCCGTCCAGCGGCTTGAGGATCACGTCACCACGGCTGTTGGCGAACTCGCGCAGGATGTCGACACGGCGGCTGACCAGGGTCGGCGCCATGCACTGCGGGAACTGGGTGGCGAACAGTTTTTCGTTGCAGTCGCGCAGGCTCTGCGGGCGGTTGACCACCAGCACGCCTTCGCGCTCGGCCTGCTCCAGCAGGTAGGTGCTGTAGACGAACTCCATGTCGAAGGGCGGGTCCTTGCGCATCAGGATCACGTCCAGCTCGGCCAGCGCGCTGTCCTGCTCGTCGCCCAGCTCGAACCAGCGGGCCGGGTCGGCGAACACTTTCAGCGGGCGCATTTGCGCACGCGCCTGGCCGGCGCCCAGGTACATATCGCGCTGTTCCATGTAGAACAGGCTCCAGCCGTGTGCCTGGGCGGCCAGCAGCATGGCCAGCGAGCTGTCCTTCTTGTAGGAGATGGACGCGATGGGGTCCATGACAATGCCGAGGCGAACGCTCATGGGGTGGTTCCTCTTGGCGGCGCGTGGCCGCGATGGATCGAAAGAAAAGTGGCTCAGGGTGGCGCCGTGAACGCCGCCGGTCAAGGGGCGCCGCAGATGGAACGGCCACCCGGAGTGTGCTAAAAATGCCAGTCATAGTGCTGAATGACAGGCCCATGGGGGCTGCTGCGCAGCCCTTTCGCGACGCAAGGCCGCTCCCACAACGGCCCCAGGATTTCGGCAAATGGTAGCCCAACAGATGGAACAACCCCTGAAGGTGATGGTGATCGACGATTCGCGCACGATCCGCCGCACCGCGCAGATGTTGCTCGGTGAAGCGGGCTGCGAGGTGATCACCGCCAGCGATGGCTTCGATGCCCTGGCCAAGATCGTCGACCACCAGCCCAGCATCATCTTCGTCGATGTGTTGATGCCGCGCCTGGACGGCTACCAGACCTGCGCGGTGATCAAGCACAACAGTGCCTTCAAGGACACCCCGGTCATTCTGCTGTCGTCACGTGACGGCCTGTTCGACAAGGCCCGCGGCCGGGTGGTCGGCTCCGACCAGTTCCTGACCAAACCGTTCAGCAAGGAAGAACTGCTCGACGCGATCCGCGCCCACGTGCCCGGTTTTGCCGCAGCCCAACAACACGCACCCTGACCGCGCCCCGCCATGGCACGGTCTTTCTTTCCTGATGGGGAACCAGCATGGCCCGAGTTCTGATTGTCGACGACTCGCCGACAGAGATGTACCGATTGACCGAATGGCTGGAAAAGCACGGCTACCAGGTGCTCAAGGCCAACAACGGTGCCGATGGCGTGGCCCTGGCCCGGCAGGACAAGCCCGACGCGGTGCTGATGGACATCGTCATGCCCGGCATGAACGGCTTCCAGGCCACCCGCCAGCTCAGCAAGGACCCGGAAACCAGCGCCATCCCGGTGATCGTGGTCACCACCAAGGACCAGGAAACCGACCGTATCTGGGCCACGCGCCAGGGCGCTCGTGACTTCCTGACCAAACCGGTGGAAGAGGACGCGCTGATCGCCAAGCTCAAAGAAGTGCTGGGGGCTTGACCACCCGCCCGCAGGGCGCGTCGCTGACCGCCTTCGAGTTGTTGCTGGACATCGACCGGCGCTGCCGCCTGCTGGTCGCCGACCAGCCGCCGCAGGACAACCGCCTGCAACAGTGGAGCGGCATTGGCTTTCGTATTGCCGGGCAATGGTTCGTCGCGCCCATGGGCGAGGTGGCCGAGGTGCTGCGCGAACCGCGCAGCAGCCGCGTCCCCGGTGTGCAGCCGTGGGTGTGCGGGGTAGCCAACCTGCGCGGCCGGCTGTTGCCGGTGATGGACCTGAGCAGCTTCTTCGGCTTGGGCCACGCCGCCCCGGGCAAGCAGCGGCGGGTGCTGGTGCTGGACCACGAGGACCTGTTCGTCGGCCTGCTGGTGGACGAGGTGCTGGGCCTGCAGCACTTTGCCCTGGACAGCCTGCAACTGTCGCCACCACAGCCCCTGATCCGCGCCGCTGCGCGTTTCGTGCAGGGGCACTTCCCGCGTGAACGCAACTGGGCGATCTTCAGCCCCTTCGCCCTGGCCCAGGCGCCGGGCTTTCTCGATGTGGCGTTATAGGACCTGCGAACGTGAACAAGCCTGCCACCCCCGTCACCACCGTGACCCCACGTACCCGCAGCATCGCGCAGATCACCGTGCTGTTCCTGATCCTGATCCTGTCGATCATCCTGCTGTTCGCCAACTTTGCCTACCTGAACACCCAGTCCAACTACGACAAGCAGTACATCGGCCACGCCGGCGAACTGCGGGTGCTGTCGCAGCGCATCGCCAAGAACGCCACCGAAGCCGCCACCGGCAAGGCCCTGGCCTTCAAGCTGCTGTCGGACGCGCGCAACGATTTCGAACGGCGCTGGGGCTACCTGCGTGAAGGTGACAAGTCCACCGGCCTGCCACCCGCGCCGCCCATGGTGCGGGACGAGATGGAAGCGGTACGCCGCGACTGGGAAAACCTGCGCAAGAACACCGATACCATCCTGGCCAGCGAGCAGACCGTGCTGTCGCTGCACCAGGTGGCGGCGACCCTGGCCGAGACCGTGCCGCAGTTGCAGGTGGAATACGAGAAAGTGGTCGAGATCCTGCTGCAGAGCGGCGCTCCGGCCAGCCAGGTGGCGGTGGCCCAGCGCCAGTTGCTGCTGGCCGAACGCATCCTCGGCTCGGTCAACACTGTGCTGGCCGGTGACGACACCGCGGCCCAGGCGGCGGATGCCTTTGGCCGTGATGCCGGGCGCTTCGGCCAGGTGCTGGAGGGCATGCTCAGTGGCAGCGCGGCGATCCAGGTGACCCGTGTCGAGGACGCCGACGCCCGTGCGCGCCTGGCTGAAATTGCCGAGCTGTTCCAGTTCGTTGCCGGCTCGGTGGATGAAATCCTCGAAACCTCACCAGAACTGTTCCGCGTACGCGAGGCTGCCGGCAACATCTTCAGCCTGTCGCAAACCCTGCTCGACGAGGCCTCGCACCTGGCCAACGGTTTCGAGAACCTGGCCGGCGGGCGCACCCTCGACACTGTCGGCGGCTATGTCCTGGGCCTGCTGGCGTTGGCTTCGATCATCCTCATCGGCCTGGTCATGGTGCGCACCACCAACCGGCAGCTGCGCGAGACGGCGGAAAAGAACGAACGCAACCAGCAGGCGATCATGCGCCTGCTCGACGAAATCGAAGAGCTGGCTGACGGCGACCTGACCGTGACCGTATCGGTGACCGAAGACTTCACCGGCGCCATTGCCGATTCGATCAACTATTCCGTGGACCAATTGCGCGACCTGGTCGCCACCATCAACCACAGCGCCGTGCAGGTCGCTGCCGCCGTGCAGGACACACAGAACACCGCACGCCAGCTGGCCAAGGCCTCTGAACACCAGGCCGAGCAGATCAGCGAGGCATCCGAGGCGGTCGGCGACATGGTCGAGTCGATCGACCGGGTTTCGGCACATGCCTACGAGTCGGCCAAGGTTGCCGAGCGCTCGGTGGCGATCGCCAACAAGGGCAACGAGGTGGTGCACAACACCATCAACGGCATGGACAACATTCGCGAGCAGATCCAGGACACCGCCAAACGGATCAAGCGCCTCGGTGAGTCTTCCCAGGAAATTGGCGATATCGTCAGCCTGATCGACGACATTGCCGACCAGACCAACATCCTCGCCCTCAACGCGGCGATTCAGGCCTCGCTTGCCGGCGAGGCCGGCCGTGGGTTCGCCGTGGTCGCCGACGAAGTGCAGCGCCTGGCCGAGCGCTCGTCGTCGGCCACCCGGCAGATCGAGGCGCTGGTGCGCACCATCCAGGCCGACACCAACGAGGCGGTGATCTCCATGGAGCAGACCACCGCCGAGGTGGTGCGCGGTGCCCGCCTGGCCCAGGATGCCGGGGTGGCGCTGGCCGAGATCGAAGGCGTCTCGCAGAACCTCGCCGACCTTATCCACAGCATCTCCGATGCCGCCCAGCTGCAGACTTCGTCTGCCGGGCAGATCTCCCACACCATGGCAGTCATCCAGCAGATTACCGCGCAGACCTCCGCCGGCTCCGGCGCCACCGCCGACAGCATCCGCCACCTGGCACGCATGGCCAGCGAGATGCGCCGTTCGGTGTCCGGGTTCACTCTGCCGCCACCAGCAGAGCCCAAGTGAAGAGCCCTACTGATGAGCTCTACTGAAAAGCCGCGCCGAGGAGTGCCCATGGCTGTAGCTGCAGTAAGCCCCGAGCGCCACGACACAGTGGCGCTGGCCTGGACCAAGGCCGCCATCCTCGACTGCCTGGGCCAGGCGCGCCAGGCGCTGGAGCGCTTTGCCGGCGAGCCTGGCGACCTGTCGATGCTGGCATTCGTGGTCGACAACCTGCACCAGGTGCACGGCTGCCTGCGCATGCTCGAACTGCGCGGCGCCACGCGCCTGGCTGAAGAACTGGAGCTGTTCGCCAGGGCCCTGGCCGATGGCCAGGTCAGCCCCCGCGGTGATTGCCTGGGCGCGTTGTTCCGCGGCCTGGAGCAATTGCCGTCGTATCTGGAGCGCCTGCGCGGCGCCCGCCACGACCTGCCACTGGTGATGCTGCCGCTGCTCAACCAGCTGCGTGCCTGCCGTGGCGAGGAGCCGTTGGCCCAGGCCAGCCTGATCAGCGGCGCCACCCAACGCTTTGCCGGTGCCGACGACCTGGCCAACCTCGACCTGTCGCTGGGCAACTGGCGCGAGCAGTTGCAGGCCGGGCCGGGCCGCGATGCCCTGCGCTCGGTGGTGACCGCGCTGTGCGACGACCTGATGCGCATCAAGGAGCGCCTGGACCAGTTCGTGCGTGGCGACCGCCAGCACAGCGAGCAGCTCGATGCCCTGCTGGCACCGCTGCGCCACGTGGCCGACACCCTGGCGGTGCTGGGCTTCCAACAGCCACGCCGGGTGATCATCGACCAGGTGCTGGCGTTGCAGGCCCTGGCCCAGGGCGAGCGGGCCGTGGACGACGCGGTATTGATGGATGTAGCGGGGGCCCTGCTATACGTGGAGGCCACACTCAATGGCATGGTCGGCCCGCTGGAGGAAAACGGCCAGGGCGGCCTGCCGGGCTCGGACCTGGCCGAGATCCGCCAACTGGTGTTGAACGAGTCGCTGAATGTGCTGCAGCAAGCCAAGGACCTGATCGGTGATTGCCTGGAGTCCGGCTGGCCGCGGCAACGCCTGCAACCCTTGCCAGGGCTGTTGCAGCAGATTCGCGGTGCGCTGGCGATGTTGATGCTGCCGGCCGTGGCCGAGCTGTTTGCCGGTTGCGCCAGCTATGTGCAGCGTTGGCTGCAGCACCTGGAAGTGGAGCCGCCTGCCGACGATCTGACGCACCTGGCCGAGGCCCTGAGCGCTGCCGAATGCTACCTGCAATGGCGGGTGGCGGACCCATTGGCGGATGGCCAGCCCTTCATCGACATGGCGCGCGCCAGCCTGGCGACGCTGGGTGTGCACTGCGCGCTGGTCGAGGCCACCGCGGGCCACGATGGCAGCGCTGATGGCATCGATGACGAGTTGCGTGAAGTGTTTCTCGACGAGGCCGGTGAACTGCTGCCCGAAATCGAGCGCCACTGGCTGCGCTGGCGTGCCGACAACCAGCAGCGCGAGGCACTGGGAGAAGTGCGCCGCGCCTTGCATACGCTCAAGGGCAGCGGCCGCATGGTGCATGCCGAGGCGGTGGCCGAGCTGGCCTGGGGCGCCGAGCACCTGCTGAACCGGGTACTCGAGGGTCGCAGCGTGCTCAGCCCGGAAGGCGTGGTGGCCCTGCAGCAGGCATTCGTCTACCTGCCCGACCTGCTGGCCGACTTTGCCGCCGGCCAGCTGCCACAACTGACGGAAATCGAGCAGCTGGCCGGGCACCTGCATGCCCTTGCCGAAAACGATGCCCCGGTGGCGGCCGACATCGACGGTCTCGACCCGCAATTGCTCGACATCTTCCGCAGCGAGGCGCAGGGCCACCTGGCCAGCCTGGATGCTTTCCTGCAGGGCGCCGACGGCCACGATACGCAGGTCAGCGATGGCCTCCAGCGCGCCCTGCATACGCTCAAGGGCAGTGCCGCCATGGCCGGGGTGATGCCGGTCGCCGAACTGGCCACCGCCTTCGACCGCCTGGCTCGTGAATACAAGGGCCACCAGCTGCCCCTGCAAATGGCCGAGATCGAATGGCTGGAAGCTGCTCGCTCGCTGTTCCACCTGGGCCTGGCGCAACTCGACAGCACGCCGCTGGCGGCCATCCCCGGTGCCGCGGAGCTGATCGAGCAGGTCGGCCAGGCGGTGGACGCGCACCTGGCCAGCTTGCATGACGACCCGCAGCATGCGCGGCGCAGCAAGCGCGACCCGCAGTTGATCGCCAGTTTCCTGGCCCAGGCCATGGATATCCTGCTGGATGCCGAGTCGTTGCTGTCGCGCTGGCAGGAACAGCCCGGCCAGCGCGATGCGCTGGACACCCTGCTCGACGAGCTGACAACCCTGGGCCACGCCGCACACTTGGCCGACCTGTGGCAGATGGATGACGTGTGCGAGGCCTTGCTCGACCTGTACGGCGCCGTGGAGGAGGGCAGCCTGCCCGCCGATGCGCGCTTCTTCGCCCACGTGCAGCGGGCCCATGAAGCCCTGCTGGACATGCTCGACGAAGTGGCGGCGGGGCAGGACATCCCGCCAAGGCCGGAGCTGGTCGACAGCCTGCGTAACCTTCTGGGCCAGGCTCTGGCACCGGAGGCCACTGGCCTGGTGGGCATCGACACGGTCACGCCGCTGCACCCGGACATGGACCTGGCCGATACCCTTGGCCTGGGGGCGGCGCACAACCCTTTGCTGCCGGCTGTGGCCGAGCCGCTGGTCGAAGAGCCGGAAAGCCCAGGCGAAGAGCTGCTGGAAGTCTTCCTCGAAGAAAGCTCGGACATCGTCGAGAGTGCCGCCGCAGCCCTGGCGCGCTGGCAGGCCGACCCGCGCAACAGCGTCGAAGTGGACAACCTGATGCGCGACCTGCACACCCTCAAGGGTGTGGCACGCATGGTCGAAATTGCGCCGATCGGCGATCTGGCCCACGAACTGGAGTTCCTCTACGAGCTGCTGGCCGCAGGCCGTATGCCGCCGAGCGCGCCACTGTTCGCCTTGCTGCAGAACTGCCATGACCGGCTGGCGCACATGCTCGATGCCGTGCGCCTGGGGCAGCCGTTGCATGCCGCCACTGCGCTGATCGACTACATCCGCAACTTCAGCTTCTCGGCCCTGGCCGACAGCGCCGCTGGCCAGGGGCCGGTCGAGGCCGCGATCAGTGAGGCGCCGGCGGCGGCGCCGGAGCGGGCGCCGGGCGACATGGTCAAGGTCGATGCCGAGTTGCTCGACGAACTGGGCAACCTGGCCGGTGAGCACTCGATCATCCGTGGGCGCATCGAGCAGCAGGTCAACGATGCGCAGTTCACCCTCAACGAGATGGAAACCACCCTCGAGCGCATGCGCGACCAGTTGCTGCGCCTGGATATCGAGACCCAAGGGCGGATGTCCAGCCGGCAGCAGTTCGAAGGCGATGCCTATGACGACTTCGACCCGCTGGAAATGGACCGCCACTCGCAACTGCAGCAGCTGTCGCGGGCCCTGTTCGAGTCCGCCTCGGACTTGCTCGACCTCAAGGAAACCCTGGCACAGCGCGCCCAGGAGGCCTACAGCCTGCTGCAGCAGCAGGCGCGGGTGAACAGCCAGTTGCAGGAAGGCCTGACCGCGACCCTGATGGTGCCCTTCGAGCGCCTGGTGCCACGCTTGCAGCGCGTGGTACGGCAGGTGGCCAGCGAATTGGGCAAGCAGGTGGAGCTGGTGGTGGGCAATGCCGAGGGCGAACTGGACCGCAGCGTGCTCGAACGTATGGTGGCGCCGCTGGAGCACATGCTGCGCAACGCCGTCGACCATGGCCTGGAAAGCCGCGAAATGCGCCTGGCCGCCGGCAAGCCGGAGCAGGGCACCATTCACCTGAATCTGCTGCACGAAGGCGCGGACATCGTTATCGAAATGACCGACGACGGTGCCGGCGTGCCACTGGAAGCGGTGCGCCGCAAGGCCATCAAGCGCGGCCTGCTGGACCCGCAGGCGCAATTGAGCGATCACGAGATCCTCCAGTTCATCCTGCGCCCTGGCTTTTCCACTGCCGAGAAGATCACCCAGATTTCCGGGCGTGGCCTGGGCATGGACGTGGTACACGAAGAGGTCAAGCAACTGGGTGGCTCGATGAGTATCGAGTCGGCCCAGGGCAAGGGCGCGCGCTTCCTGATCCGCCTGCCGTTCACCGTGTCGGTCAACCGCGCGCTGATGGTGCACCTGGGCGAAGAGCAGTACGCCATTCCGCTGAACACCATCGAGGGCATCGTCCGCGTGCCGCCGGCCGAACTGGCGGCGTGCTACCAGCTGGACCCCCCGCGTTATGTGTACGCCGGCCACGAATACGAGCTGCGCTACCTGGGTGAACTGCTGCAGGGCATGCCGCGCCCGGCATTGCTCGGGCAGAGCGTGCCGCTGCCGGTGCTGCTGGTGCATTCCCAGGAGCAGTCGTTCGCCATCCAGGCCGACAGCCTGTCGCCTAGCCGCGAGATCGTGGTGAAGAGCCTGGGGCCGCAGTTTGCCGCGGTTGCCGGGTTGTCGGGGGCAACGCTGCTGGGCGATGGCCGGGTGGTACTGATTCTCGACCTGCTGGGCCAGTTGCGTGGCCAGCAGCGGCGCCTGGCGCGCCTGCCGGGTGGCGGTGCGGCCCGGCGCCAGGTGTTCGGCCCGGCGCCACGGCGGGCGTTGCTGGTAATGGTGGTGGACGATTCGGTGACCGTGCGCAAGGTCACCAGCCGCCTGCTGGAGCGCCACGGCATGAGTGTGCTGACGGCCAAGGACGGGGTCGATGCCATGGCACTGCTGGAAGAACACCGCCCCGATGTGTTGCTGCTGGACATCGAGATGCCGCGCATGGACGGCTTCGAGGTGGCCACACGCATCCGCCGTGACGAGCGCTTGAAAGACTTGCCGATCATCATGATCACCTCGCGCACCGGGCAGAAGCACCGCGACCGTGCCATGGCCATCGGCGTCAACGAATACCTGGGCAAGCCGTACCAGGAGTCGGTTCTGTTGCAGAGCATTGCCCACTGGAGCCAGACCCATGCTTGAACTGATCGCCGGCCAACGCAGCAGCCTGACCGGGCTTTTGCTGCCGTTGGGTGACCGTACCCTGGTGTTGCCCAACGTGGCGGTGGCCGAACTGAGTGGCCAGCGCAACCTGGTGTGCCAACGCGGCGAGCCGGCCTGGCACCTGGGCTGGATCGACTGGCGCCAGCAGCGCCTGCCGCTGATCGGCTTCGAAGCCGCGTGTGGTGGCGAGACCCCCTGCGGCGAGCGGGCCCGCGTGGTGGTGCTCAATGCTCTGGGTGATACCGGCCTGCGCTACCTGGCGTTGTTGCTGCAGGACATACCGCGCTCGTGCAAGCTCGACAGCCAGCTGAACTACGTGGACGTGGCGCTGGGTCGCCTGGAGCTGGCGGCGGTGCAGGTGGGTGAGCAGGTGGCACGGGTGCCGGACCTGGCTGCGCTGGAACGGCTGGTGCGTGACGCGGAACTGCAACCTGAGCTTGGGTAGGATGCAAGGCACAGGGCTGATCGTTTGGTTGTGGGAGCGGCCTTGTGTCGCGAAAGGGGCGCGAAGCGGCCCCAGGATATCATTGCCACAGCCCTGATTGCCGGGGCTGCTCCGCAGCCCTTTCGCGACACAAGGCCGCTCCCACAAAGAGCGAGGCCATCAGCATCACATCAGGAACCCAGCCCACCTCAGGAGGTCTGTGTTTGCATGTACTACGGTGAACGCTTCAACGCCTGGACCCACCTGGTCGGTGCCGTCCTGGCCTGTATCGGTGCCATCTGGCTGATCGTGGTCGCGGGCCTGCAGGGCGACCCGTGGAAGATCGTCAGTTTCTCCATCTACGGCAGCACCTTGCTGTTGCTTTACAGCATTTCTACCCTGTACCACAGCACTCGCGGGCGGGCGAAGGTGATCATGCGCAAGCTCGATCACCTGTCGATCTACCTGCTGATCGCCGGCAGCTACACGCCGTTCTGCCTGGTCAGCCTGCGCGGACCCTGGGGCTGGAGCCTGTTCGGGGTGGTCTGGGGGCTGGCGGTGATCGGCATGCTGCAGGAGATCAAGCCGCGATCCGAGGCGCGCATCCTGTCGATCATCATCTATGCGGTGATGGGCTGGATCGTGCTGGTGGCGGTCAAGCCATTGCTGCACTCGCTCGGCAGCGCAGGCTTTGCCTGGCTGGCCGCCGGCGGGGTGTTCTACACCGTCGGCATCATCTTCTTCGCCTTCGACAGCCGCTTCCGCCACTGGCATGGCATCTGGCACCTGTTCGTGATCGCCGGCAGCCTCATGCACTTCGTGGCGGTGTCGTTCTACGTGCGCTAGTTAAAAGTCGCCCCACAGTTGCTGTGCCACCGACAGTGCCACCACCGGTGCGGTTTCGGTGCGCAGCACGCGTGGGCCCAGGCGTGCTGCGTGGAAACCGGCAGCCTTGGCCTGGTCGACCTCCGCCTCGCTCAGGCCGCCTTCGGGGCCGATCAGGAAGGCCAGCGTGGCCGGCTTGGCATGGCTGGTGAGCGGTTCGGCCACCGGGTGCAGGACCAGTTTCAGGTCGGCCTTGGCACTGTTCAGCCACTCGGCCAGGGTCACTGGCGGGTGGATGACCGGCAAGGTCGAGCGGCCGCATTGTTCGCAGGCGCTGATGGCCACCTGGCGCCAGTGGGCCAGGCGCTTGTCGGCGCGCTCGTCCTTCAGCCGCACTTCGCAGCGTTCGCTGACGATCGGGGTGATTTCGTTGGCGCCCAGTTCGGTGGCTTTCTGGATTGCCCAGTCCATGCGCTCGCCACGGGACAGGCCTTGGCCGAGGTGCACGTGCAGTGGTGAATCGGCCTGGCCGGCGAGGGCCTGGTCGAGGCTGACGCGCACGGTTTTCTTGCCCACTTCGAGCAACTGGCCGCGGTATTCCTGGCCACTGCCGTCGAACAGCTGCACGGCGTCGCCGGGGGCCATGCGCAGAACGCGGCCGATATAGTGGGCCTGGGCTTCGGGCAGGTCATGCTCGCCAAGGCTCAGGGGGGCGTCGATGAAAAAGCGGGACAGTCTCATGGTTGAGCTCAAGCTAAAGGGAGAAGGTGGTCCCTGTGGGAGCGGGTTCACCCGCGAATGCGGCGGTGACTCCACTCTTGCATTCGCGGGTGAACCCGCTCCCACAGAGTACGCGGCGGGCTTCCGGGCTTAGCCCGGGTCGCGGAAGTCGGGGTGGAAGTTGGCCGGTACGGCCACGCTGACGCTATCGCGGGTGGCAATGTCGATGCCTTCGCTGGCCACTTCTGCCAGGAAGTCGATCTGCTCTGGCGTAATCACATACGGCGGCAGGAAGTACACCACGCTGCCCAGCGGGCGCAGCAGGGCGCCACGCGTCAGGGCATGCTCGAACACTTTCAGGCCACGACGCTCTTGCCACGGGTAGGCAATTTTGCCGGCCTTGTCCTGGACCATCTCGATGGCCAGGGCCATGCCGGTCTGGCGAATCTCGGCCACATGCGCGTGGTCGGCCAGGTGCGCGGTGGCGCTGGCCATGCGGGTGGCCAGGGCCTTGTTGGCCTCGATCACGTTGTCCTGCTCGAAGATGTCCAGGGTCGCCAGCGCCGCGGCGCAGGCCAGCGGGTTGCCGGTGTAGCTGTGCGAGTGGAGGAATGCGCGCAGGGTCGGGTAGTCGTCGTAGAACGCCTGGTACACCTTGTCGGTGGTCAGGCAGGCTGCCAGCGGCAGGTAGCCGCCGGTCAGGGCCTTGGACAGGCACAGGAAGTCCGGGCGAATGCCGGCCTGTTCACAGGCGAACATGGTGCCGGTGCGGCCGAAGCCCACGGCGATTTCGTCGTGGATCAGGTGCACGTCGTAGCGGTCGCAGGCCTCGCGCAGCAGCTTGAGGTACACCGGGTGGTACATGCGCATGCCGCCGGCACCCTGGATCAGCGGTTCGACGATCACCGCGCTGATCGAGGCGTGGTGCTCGGCCAGGGTCTGTTCCATGGCCTGGAACATGGTGCGCGAGTGCTCTTCCCAGCTCGTGCCCTCGGGGCGCAGGTAGCAGTCGGGGCTGGGCACCTTGAGGGTGTCGAGCAGCAGCGCCTTGTAGGTTTCGGTAAACAGCGGCACATCACCGACCGACATGGCGGCGATGGTTTCGCCGTGGTAGCTGTTGGTCAGGGTGACGAAGCGCTTCTTGCCCGGTTTGCCGACGTTCTGCCAGTAGTGGAAGCTCATCTTCAGCGCCACTTCGATGCACGACGAACCGTTGTCGGCATAGAACACCCGGTCGAGGCCGGCGGGGGTCATGGCTACAAGGCGCTCGGACAGCTCGATCACCGGCTGGTGGCTGAAACCGGCCAGGATCACGTGCTCCAGCTGGTCGACCTGGTCCTTGATGCGCTGGTTGATACGCGGGTTGGCGTGGCCAAACACGTTGACCCACCAGCTGCTCACCGCATCCAGGTAGCGCTTGCCTTCGAAGTCTTCCAGCCACACGCCTTCGCCGCGCCTGATCGGGATCAGCGGCAGCTGCTCGTGGTCTTTCATCTGGGTGCAGGGGTGCCACAGGACCTTGAGGTCGCGTTGCATCCACTGATCATTGAGGCCCATGGGCACTTCTCCTGGCTTTGCGGCTTGGTTCGACCGCGTAAGCCTAAGCAATGCCGCAGGGCAGGACAACCGCCGCTTCTCATCGGCTTGCCAGCTGAGCTTGCCACCGCGTGGAATCGCTGCAGGCAAAAATGTCAGTGGCGAAAAGGACTTGATGTCACTGCGCTGGCAGGGTCGGCGGACCTGACGTATTCTTAACGCATCTCTCCCGGGGCATTCCTGCCTCTCCCCGTTTCTGTAACCCCCTGACTCGGAGTTCGCCGACATGGCTGCTGCTTGGGTGCGCCTGTGCGCGTTGGTATTGATTGGTGTGTCCAGCGGCGCCGCGCTGGCAAAGGACAAGACACCTTCGGCGATCGTCGTGGGTGGCGGCCTGGCGGGCCTGACGGCCGCCTACGAGCTGCAGAACAAAGGCTGGCAGGTGACGCTGCTGGAAGCCAAGGCGGGCATGGGCGGGCGCTCGGGCTTGGCCACCAGCGAGTGGATCGGCAACGCCAAGGCGCAGCCGGTGCTCAACCAGTACCTCGACCGTTTCAAACTTGAAACACTGCCGGCACCGGAGTTTGTGCGTACCCCCGGTTACCTGATCGACGGCGAGTATTTCAGCGCCACCGACCTGGCCACCAAGCAGCCGGCTACTGCCGATGCGCTCAAACGTTACGAGAAAACCCTCGATGACCTGGCCCGTTCGATCGACGACCCGCTGAACCCGCAAGCCAACAGCACGCTGTTCGCCCTCGACCAGATCAACGTCTCCACCTGGCTGGACAAGCTGCAACTGCCGACCACCGCCCGTCAGCTGGTCAACCAGCAGATCCGTACCCGTTACGATGAGCCATCGCGCCTGTCGCTGCTGTACTTCGCCCAGCAGAACCGCGTGTATCGCGGTGTCAGCGACCGTGACCTGCGTGCCGCGCGCCTGCCTGGCGGCAGCCCGGTGCTGGCCCAGGCGTTCGTCAAGCAACTGAAGACCATCAAGACCAGTTCGCCGGTGACCTCCATCGTCCAGGACAAGGACGGTGTCACGGTCAAGGTCGGCAGCGTCGGCTACCAGGCGGATTACCTGGTCATGGCCGTGCCCCTGCGCGCCCTGGCCAAGATCCAGATGACCCCGGGTCTGGACAGCCAGCACCTGGCGGCGTTGAAGGGCACCAACTATGGCTGGCGCGACCAGCTGATGCTCAAGTTCAAGAAGCCGGTGTGGGAAAGCCGCGCGCGCATGTCGGGCGAAATCTTCAGTAACGCTGGTTTGGGCATGCTGTGGATCGAACCCGCGCTCAAGGGTGGCGCCAACGTGGTGATCAACCTGTCGGGCGACAACGCCCGTCTGCTGCAGGCGTTCGGCGACAAGCAGATGGTCGATCAGGTGCTGATCCGCCTGCATGCGTTCTACCCACAGGCCCGTGGCTCGTTCACCGGCTACGAGGTCAAGCGCTACAGCACCGACGCCGGTACCGGCGGCGCCTACCTGGCCTATGGCCCGGGCCAGATCAGCAAGTACTGGCGCCTGTGGGAGCGCCCGGTGCAGCGCATCACCTTTGCCGGTGAGCATACCGACGCCCTCTACCCAGGCACCCTGGAAGGCGCCCTGCGCAGTGGCCAGCGCGCGGCCAGCCAGGTGCAGGACCTGCTGGCCGGCAAGTCGTTCGACCCGGCCAAGGCGGCACCGGTGGCGGCAGCAGCAGCTGCAGGCGCCGTGGCGGCCAAGGAGAGCAAGGGCGGGTTCTTCTCCAACCTGTTCGGTGGTTCTTCCGACAAGGGCGACAAGGCTGACAAGGCCCCGGTCAAGGCCGAGCCGAAGCCGGTCGATGAGGCCAAGCAGGACAAGCCGGGCTTCTTCAAGCGCCTGTTTGGCGGGGCGGACAAGCCTGAGGTGAAGGCCGAGCCGATTGCCAAGGCCGAGGAAGTGGCGCCGGCACCTGCGCCAGCCCCGCAAGCTGCGCCGGCCCCGGTTGCGCCAGCGCCTGTGGTCAAGGAAGCGGCGGCCAAGCCTGCTGCTACCAAGGCTGCACCTGCCAAGCGCGCACCGGCGCACAAGCCAGCCCAGACCAAAAAGACGACTGCCAAGTCCGAACCGGCCAAGAAAGCTGTAGCCAATACCCAAGCCAAGGCCGGTTGATTTATTGACAGTGCCGGCCCTTTCGCGGGTAAACCCGCTCCCACAGGTCCGGCACAGGTATCAGGAACTGCGCCGACCCTGTGGGAGCGGGTTTACCCGCGAAAGGGCCGGCACTGGCAACCGCTGATTACCCAACTATCGTTAATGTTTCCTTAATGGGAAGCTTACAGAATACATATCGGATTTCTCGATAATCCAAAGCAATTTTTTACGCTTTTATTCGATGCGTTACGCGTTAGTCTGTGCATAGCTTTCACGGGGAAACACGTCAACATGCAACTGCGCAATTCATCTTCTCGCTACGGCGTGGTCAGCATCGTCCTGCACTGGGGCGTGGCTCTGGCAGTCTTCGGCCTGTTCGGCCTGGGCCTGTGGATGGTCGGCCTCGACTACTACAGCCCTTGGCGCAAGGCCGGCCCGGACCTGCACAAGAGCATCGGCCTGGTGCTGCTGGCGGTGATGCTGCTGCGGGTGGTCTGGCGCTTCATCAGCCCGCCACCACCGGCACCGGCCAACCACGGCGCACTTACCCGCCTGGCAGCCAAGTTGGGCCACCTGGCCCTGTACCTGGGGCTGTTCGCGGTAATGATTGCCGGTTACCTGATTTCTACCGCCGACGGTGTCGGCATTCCGGTGTTCGGCCTGTTCGAAGTGCCGGCACTGGTCAGCGACCTGCCCGACCAGGCAGACCTGGCTGGCGTGATTCATCTCTGGCTGGCCTGGGGCTTGGTGATTTTTGCCGTGCTGCATGGCTTGGCAGCGCTCAAGCACCATTTCATCGACCGTGACGCGACCCTGACCCGCATGCTGGGCCGCAAAGCTTGACTCTCAACCTCAATTGCATAGGAAGGAAGTAAGGATGTTGAAAAAGACTTTTGCCGCTCTGGCGCTCGGTACCGCTCTGCTCTCCGCCGGCCAGGCCATGGCTGCCGAGTACAAGATCGACAAGGAAGGCCAGCACGCGTTCGTTGACTGGAAGATCAGCCACCTGGGCTACAGCTTCATTCACGGTACCTTCAAGGATTTCGACGGCAACTTCACCTGGGACAGCGCCAAGCCTGAAGCCAGCAAGATCAACGTCGACCTGAAAACCGCCAGCCTGTGGTCGAACCACGCCGAGCGTGACAAGCACATTGCCAGCGCCGACTTCCTCGATGTGAAGAAGTACCCGGAAGCCAAGTTCGTCTCCACCAGCGTCAAGTCGACTGGCGACAAGACTGCTGACGTGACTGGCGACCTGACCATGCACGGTGTGACCAAGCCGGTCACCTTCAAGGCCACCTTCAACGGTGAAGGCAAGGACCCATGGGGCGGCGAGCGCGCTGGTTTCAACGCCACCACCACGCTGAACCTGAACGACTTCGGCATCAAGGGCCCGGGCGCTACCTCGCAGACCCTGGACTTGGATATCAGTGTTGAAGGTGTGAAGCAGAAGTAATTCTTACCTGCTGAAAACTGAGGGGGCCGCTTTGCGTCCCTATCGCGACACAAGGCCGCTCCTACAGGGAATTACGTAACCCTGTAGGAGCGGCCTTGTGTCGCGATAGGGCTGCGAAGCAGCCCCCTCGGTGCTTCTGTCAGCCCTTGCGGGTCAGCAGCGCCGGGCGCTCACCGCGCGGGCGGCTCGGCAGGTCATCCAGCTGCTCTGGCGTCGGATAACGGTCGAGCTTGGATTCCTTGCGGATGATCACTGGCTGTTTTTCCGGCTGGCGCGGGTTGCGCACGGCCGGTTCCTGCCGGGCAGCATCGTCACGGGCCGGGCGACCACGGCCACCACCATCACGACGGGCGCCGCCACCATTGTTGGCGCGGGCCGGACGTTTCTCGCCGCCGCTGCGCGGCTGGCCGCTATTGCGACCCTGGCCACCGGCGTTGCTGCGCTGGCCATTACCCTGGCCCTGACCTTGGCCGGCATTGCCACCCGGGCGGCGATTGCGGCCCTGGTTCTTGCCCTGGTACGGGCTGACATAGTCGGCACGGTTGCCGAAGTTGTCGATATCGTCGTCCAGGAACTCTTCCGGATCGCGGTCGACAGGCACTTTCGGCACGTTGCTGTTGCTGGCCTGCTGTTGCTGCTGGCGCGGCTTCTTGTCACGCGGCTTACGTTGCTGCTGTTGCTTGTCGCCGCTCTTTTCCTTGTCGGCCGGCTTGTCAGCGGCCTGTTGCTTGGCCTTGCCTTTATCCTTGCCCTTGTCCTTGCGGCCGCCGTTGGCGTCTTTGCCGCCTTCGCCGCGGGCCTGCTGGTTGCGGCCACCACGGCCGTTGTTCTGCTGGCGTTCGCGTACTTCAGGCTTTTCGGCCTCTACCTGGCTGGCGTCGAAGCCCATCAGGTCGCCGTCCGGGATCTTCTGCCTGGTCACCCGCTCGATGCTCTTGAGCAGCTTCTCTTCATCCGGCGCGACCATGGAAATGGCCTCGCCCGAACGCCCGGCACGGCCGGTACGGCCGATACGGTGGACGTAGTCTTCCTCGACGTTCGGCAGCTCGAAGTTGACCACGTGTGGCAACTGGTCGATGTCCAGGCCACGGGCGGCGATGTCGGTGGCGACCAGCACGCGCACGCTGTTGGCCTTGAAGTCGGCCAGAGCCTTGGTGCGGGCGTTCTGGCTCTTGTTGCCGTGGATCGCGGCGGCGGTCAGGCCGTGCTTTTCCAGGTACTCGGCCAGGCGGTTGGCGCCGTGCTTGGTGCGGGTGAACACCAGTACCTGTTCCCAGGCACCCTGGGTGATCAGGTGCGCCAGCAGTGCGCGCTTGTGGCTGGCGGGCAGGCGGTAGACGCGCTGCTCGATACGCTCGACGGTAGTGTTCGGCGGGGTGACCTCGATACGCTCCGGGTTGTGCAGGAGCTTGTCGGCGAGGTCGGTGATGTCCTTGGAGAAGGTGGCCGAGAACAACAGGTTCTGGCGCTTGGCCGGCAGACGGGCGAGGACTTTCTTGACGTCATGGATGAAGCCCATGTCGAGCATGCGGTCGGCTTCGTCGAGCACCAGGATTTCCACGTGGGCCAGGTCAACCTTGCCTTGGCCGGCCAGGTCGAGCAGGCGGCCCGGGCAGGCGACCAGCACGTCCACACCCTTGGCAATGGCCTGGATCTGCGGGTTCATGCCGACGCCGCCGAAAATGCAGGCGCTGACCAGTGGCAGGTCACGGGCATAGACCTTGAAGCTGTCATGCACCTGGGCTGCCAGTTCGCGGGTCGGGGTCAGGACCAGCACGCGAGGTTGGCGCGGGCCATGGCGCTGCGACTTGTCGGGGTGGCCGGCCGGGAACAGGCGCTCGAGGATCGGCAGGGCGAAACCGCCGGTTTTACCAGTACCTGTCTGTGCGGCGACCATCAGGTCGCGGCCTTGCAACACGGCGGGAATCGCCCGCTGTTGCACGGGGGTCGGCTGGGTATAGCCCGCAGCCTCGATAGCGCGGACAAGAGCCTCGGAGAGACCGAGGGAAGCAAAGGACATGGGCAATCCTGTTCTCGTGTGGGCTGGGCCCGTTTGGGATGTTCTGCCTGGCGCGACGGGCATCGGTGGGATGCGATCGCGTCCGGTCCAGCTGGGCTTTCACTGCACATCCGGTTAGCGGAGGGTGGACGCGAAGGCGCGTCGATGCCGATCGGGATGCCTGTTGCGAGGCCGAGCGTCCGGGCGTGAGCCGGGCGGGAAGGCCCGAGTATAACAGAGCTATCGCGCTGTGCTGCTTTCCTGCTGCTCAACGGCGTTGAGAATGTTTCCGATGTCGCCTGTGTAGCGGCTGCTGATCGCTGCATAGGCCGGTTCCTGCTTGAAGCGCCGCAGCTCCACGGCGAAGGCCTGGGCCAGTGCCTCCCGCCCCGGCTTGCGCGCCAGCCCCAGGTACTGCGCCTGGCGGCTGATCACCAGCGGCAGCTCCTCGACCTGCTGTTGCAGGCCCAGATGCCGCAGCAGGTAATGGCCGACCCTGCGGTCGGTGATTGCCAGGTCGATGCGGCCCAGCATCAGTTTGCCGAAGTTGGCTTCATGGGTAGGCGCGGCTTCGCGCCTGAAATGTACGGCCTCGTTGAACGCGGCACCATAGGCGTAGCCGGGTGAGGTGCCGACGGTGAGGCCGGCAAGGTCATCCAGCGCCTTGACGGCATGGGGACGTGCGCGGGCCTGGAACAGGACGAACTCGACCTCCGACATGGGCTCGGGGGCGTACACCAGGTAGGGCTGGCGCGACTCGGTCTGGAAGATGTCCATGATGCCGTCGGCCAAGCCCTGCTCGATCATTGCCAGGCAGCGCTTCCATGGCAGGAACTCCCACTCCACCTCGACGCCAAGGCGTTCGAACACCTGGGTGGTGACTTCGTAGTCGATGCCGCGCGGCTGGCCGTCGTGCTGGTACGCATAGGGTGCCCAGTCGTCGGTCACCAGGCGCAGGCGCTCGCCCAGGGCCAGCGGGCTCAGGCAGGCGAGCAACAGGATCCAGAACAGACGGGCGACGTGTGGCATGGCCGGAGATTACGCGCTCGGCCTGTTCAAGGCCAGTGAGGATGATGTTCTCCTGTGCTGGCCTCTTCGCGGGTAAACCCGCTCCCACAAGTACAGCACAAGCCTGCAAGCCAGCAGAGATCCTGTGGGAGCGGGTTTACCCGCGAAGAGGCCGACACAGGTTCACTCAAGTGTGGGATGACCTCAGCAGATGCGCCTCGATATCCTTGCGCCGCTCGCCCAGTGACAGGCGCAACCCCGGGTGACGCAGGCACTGGCGCAGTTGCTCGGGCTCCACCTGGCCATGGCGGGCGTTGAGGTTTTCCAGGGCCTTGTCCCACCAGGCCGGCGCGCAGGCGCGGTCGAACTCATTGGGGTAGGGGTAGCAGCCATACAGCAGCTCGCGGGCGAACTGGCGCTCATGGCTGGGCAGGGTCATGCTCAGCGCCTTGTAGCCCAAGCGTTGCAGGGCCGGCGGCCGTGGCAGCTGGTCATTGACCAGGGACACGTCGGCCAGCGCCGCGTGGCTCAGCGGGTCATGGCCGTGCTTGCGCAGCCAGGCCTGGATCTTGGCGCGGAACTGCGCCTTTCGGCTCCAGTAGTGGTGGATGACATCTGTGCATTCGGCCAGCTCCAGCGTGCGGTAGGCTGCCACCGCCAGGCAGAACTCCTCGAGGGTATAAGCCTCGCGAGCCAGGGGGTGGAACTCGTCCATCATGGCGATGGAGCGGTCCAGGGTGCCGGCGTCTTCGGCGCTGAGGCCGATCACCCCCGAGTTGACCAGTGGCATCTGGCAATCGGCCAGGCCCCTGGACTCGAGGATGGCCAGCAGGTTCTTGTACAGCAGGCACTTCTGGTTGCTGCCGTAGCGCGCACCGATGGCATTGCACAGCAGGCGGCCTGGGGCCACTCGGGCGAACAGCTCCAGCGGCGACTTGCGGAAGAAGGTGTCGGTGTCGATCAGCACTGCCAGCGGGTGTTGCTGCAGCACCTGACGCAACAGCACATGCTTGCTGCGAAAGTGATAACCGTGAGGGGCGTTCCATGCCTGACGCGTGGCTTCGTCCAGCAGGTGTACGGTGACCGGCAGGCCGGCATAGGGCTGCGGGTTGTCGGTGTAGACCTGAATGTCCATGGCTTCGCCTGTGCCCAGATGGGCGAGGGCGCTGATGATGCTGAAGCAGGCTTCCTGATGGTAGGTTGCCGGGCCAAAAGCCAGGTAGACGAGCTGTGGACGCGATGGCTGGAGGGGCTGCATGGCAGGCAAGACCTGTGTAACCGGAAAATGAATAAGGCTTTAGTCTATGACCAAAGCCTTAATCAAATCTTAAACAGATTTTGCAAAAAATTTCAGCGCGGCAGCTTCAGATTGTTCCAGATCGCCAGGCTCGGCTCGGCCTGGTTCAAGGTGTAGAAGTGCAGGCCCGGTGCGCCGCCTTGCAGCAGCTGTTCGCACATGCGGGTGATCACTTCTTCGCCGAATGCCTGGATGCTGGCGGTGTCGTCGGCATAGGCTTCCAGCTGCTTGCGGATCCAGCGCGGGATCTCGGCGCCACAGGCGTCGGAGAAGCGCGCCAGCTTGCTGTAGTTGGTGATCGGCATGATGCCGGGTACCACCGGGATGTCCACGCCCAGCTTCTGCGCGCGCTCGACGAAGTAGAAGTAGCTGTCGGCGTTGAAGAAGTACTGGGTGATGGCGCTGTCGGCACCGGCCTTGACCTTGTGCACGAAGTTGGCCAGGTCAGCCTCGAAGTTGCGGGCCTGGGGGTGCATCTCCGGGTAGGCGGCCACTTCCAGGTGGAAGTGATCGGCGGTTTCCTGGCGAATGAATTCGACCAGGTCGCTGGCGTAGCGCAGTTCGCCACTGGCCATGCCCATGCCCGATGGCAGGTCGCCACGCAGGGCGACGATGCGCTTGATGCCTGCAGCCTTGTATTCGGCCAGCAGGGCACGCAGTTCGGCCTTGGTGTCGCCTACGCACGACAGGTGCGGTGCGGCAGGTACCTTCACTTCGCTTTCCAGCTGCAGCACGGTGTTCAGCGTGCGGTCGCGGGTCGAGCCACCGGCACCGTAGGTGCAGGAGAAGAAGTCCGGGTTGTAGGCGGCCAGCTGGCGGGCGACGCCCATCAGCTTTTCGTGACCGGCATCGGTCTTGGTCGGGAAGAACTCGAAACTGTAACGGCGTTCCTGGGACATCAGGCGTTCCTCTGGCAGCAAGCTTCAAGCGGCAGGCTGCAAGTAAAAGCCAGATCGGTTATGGCCGGCCTGGCTTGGGCATCGTTCAAGATCCTTTATGCTTGAGCTGCAAGCGGCAACGGCATGGTCTGCCTTTGATTGCCGCTTGAAGCTTCAAGCTGCCGCTTAGTAGCGGTAGGCGTGCGGCTTGAACGGGCCTTCGACGGTGACACCGATGTAGTCGGCCTGCTGCTTGGTCAGCTGGGTCACCACGCCGCCGAAGCCGCGGACCATTTCCAGGGCCACTTCTTCGTCGAGCTTCTTCGGCAGTACTTCAACGGTCAGGCGCTCGGCTTTCTTCTCGGCCGACAGGTCGGCGAACTTCTGCTCGAACAGGAAGATCTGCGCCAGTACCTGGTTGGCGAACGAACCGTCCATGATGCGGCTTGGGTGGCCAGTGGCGTTACCCAGGTTTACCAGGCGGCCTTCGGCCAGCAGGATCAGGTAGTCGTCGTTCTGCGGGTCGAAGCTGCCAGCGCCGGTGCGGTGGATCTTGTGCACCTGCGGCTTGACCTCTTCCCAGGCCCAGTTCTTGCGCATGAAGGCGGTGTCGATCTCGTTGTCGAAGTGGCCGATGTTGCACACCACGGCACGCTTCTTCAGCGCCTTGAGCATGTTGGCGTCGCAGACGTTGACGTTACCGGTGGTGGTCACGATCAGGTCGATCTTGCCCAGCAGGGCTTTGTCGATGCTGGCTTCGGTGCCGTTGTTGATACCGTCGATGAACGGCGAAACCACTTCGAAACCGTCCATGCAAGCCTGCATGGCGCAGATCGGGTCGACTTCGGTGACCTTGACGATCATGCCTTCCTGACGCAGGGACTGGGCCGAGCCCTTGCCCACGTCACCGTAGCCGATCACCAGGGCCTGCTTGCCCGACAGCAGGTGGTCGGTACCACGCTTGATGGCGTCGTTCAGGCTGTGACGGCAGCCGTACTTGTTGTCGTTCTTGCTCTTGGTAACCGAGTCGTTGACGTTGATCGCCGGGACTTTCAGCTCGCCCTTGGCCAGCATGTCCAGCAGGCGGTGCACGCCGGTGGTGGTCTCTTCGGTCACGCCGTGAACGCGCTCCAGCACTTGCGGGTACTTCTTGTGCAGCAGCTCGGTCAGGTCGCCACCGTCGTCGAGGACCATGTTGGCGTCCCATGGCTGGCCATCCTTGAGGATGGTCTGCTCCAGGCACCACTCGTACTCTTGCTCGGTTTCACCTTTCCAGGCGAACACCGGGATACCGGCGGCGGCGATGGACGCGGCGGCCTGGTCCTGGGTGGAGAAGATGTTGCAGGACGACCAGCGCACTTCGGCACCCAGGGCAACCAGGGTTTCGATCAGCACGGCGGTCTGGATGGTCATGTGGATGCAGCCCAGGATCTTTGCACCCTTGAGCGGTTGCTCGGCCAGGTACTTGCGACGCAGGCCCATCAGTGCAGGCATTTCCGATTCGGCGATGATGGTTTCGCGACGACCCCAGGCGGCCAGGGAGATGTCGGCGACTTTGTAATCGGTAAAACCAGCAGGCATGTTTGCAGCGCTCATGAGAGCCTCCATTCGTAGTGTGCGAATGGGCGCCGTTGTGCGTTAAGCGCCCGCGAGAGCGAGCAACGCCCCATCCGAGCCTGACAGGCCTAGCCTGCTGCAGCGCCCCTCGGACGGGTGGCGGGCATGGCGCCGCTGTGGGCGGCCATGTGAAGCGGCGGAGATTATAGCCGCGCCCGCCGGCTTGCCCAAGGTTTTCTGTCGATTAATCGCGACGATAGTCGATGTTCAATGGAGCGACAGCGGCCGCTCTGCCATCATTGCTACACGTTAGCCAAGCAGGTCAGGAGTACAGATGAACTTTCATACCCGCAAGTGGGTTAAACCCGAAGACCTCAACCCAAACGGCACTTTGTTCGGTGGCAGCCTGTTGCGCTGGATCGACGAAGAGGCGGCGATCTACGCCATCGTCCAGCTGGGCAACCAGCGCGTGGTGACCAAGTACATATCGGAAATCAACTTCGTCAGTGCCTCGCGCCAGGGCGACATCATCGAGCTGGGCATCACCGCCACCGAGTTCGGCCGCACCTCGATCACCCTCAAGTGCGAAGTGCGCAACAAGATCACCCGCAAGGCCATCCTCACGGTCGACAAGATGGTCTTCGTCAACCTTGGCGAGGACGGGCTGCCGGCAGCGCATGGACGGACCGAGATCAAGTACATCCAGGACCAGTTCCCGGATTCTGCAGTGGAATGAACATTCTGGGGCTGCTTTGCAGCCCATCGCGACACAAGGCCGCTCCTACAGGGGAATGCAATCTCCTGTAGGAGCGGCCTTGTGTCGCGATGGGTCGCAAAGCGGCCCCTGCATTCTCAAGGCTGGACGCTGACCTTGCGCACCACCCGCCCGATGCTCAACCCCTGCACCAGGATCGACGACAGCACCACGATGTAGGTGATCGACAGCAGCAGGTCACGCTCCTCGCCCAGTGGCAGCGACAGTGCCAGGGCAACCGACACCCCACCGCGCAGGCCACCCCAGGTCAGCACCCGTACCGTGCCCTTGGGCACCGGGCGCCAGCGGCGCAGCAGCACGATCGCCGGGGCCACGGTCAGCAGCCGCGACAGCAGCACCGCCAGCGCCAGCACGCTGCCGGCCGCCAGGTGCATCCAGTTGAATGGCAGCAGCAACAGTTCCAGGCCGATCAACGCGAACAGCAGCGCGTTGAGCATGTCGTCGATCAGTTCCCAGAAGCCGTCCATGTAGCGACGGGTCATGTCGTTCATGGCCAGGTTGCGCCCCAGGTTGCCGATGATCAGCCCAGCCACCACCATGGCGATCGGCGCCGAAACGTGCAGCTCGTAGCACATTGCCGAGCCGCCGATGACCAGTGCCAGGGTCAGCATCACTTCCACCTGGTATTGCTCGACGCTCTTGATCATGCGGTAGGTGGCATAGCCGATCAGGCCGCCGAACACCACGCCGCCGATGGCCTCGCGGGCGAACAGGATCGCGGTATCGGTCATGCTCGGCGTCTCGCCCAGCTGGATGATGCCCAGCAACACGGTGAACACCACCACCGCAGTGCCGTCGTTGAACAGCGACTCGCCGACGATAGTGGTTTTCAGCGGTTTGGAGGCATTGGCGGTACGTAGCGCGCCCAGCACGGCAATCGGGTCGGTGGGCGAGATCAGCGCACCGAACAGCAGACAGTAGATCAGCGGCACCTGCCAGCCAAACAGGGCGAACACCCAGTGCGACAGGTAGCCGATGACCACGGTGGCAATCAGTACGCCGACGGTGGCCAGCAGGCCGATGGGCCAGCGGTAGCTGCGCAGGTCGGAGAGGTTGACGTGCAAGGCGCCAGCGAACAGCAGGAACGCCAGCATCCAGTGCATCAGCAGGTCGTTGAAGTCGATCTGGTTCATCAGCCCTTCGACGCGCGCTTCCAGGCCAGGGAAGCCGATCAGGCTCAAGCCCTGCAGCATCAGGGAAAACAGCAGCGCCGTGACCATCACGCCGATGGCAGGGGGCAGGCCGATAAAACGGTAATTTACATAGGTGAGGAGGGTGGTAAGGCAGATAAACGCGGCAACTAGTTCAAGCATCCCGAATCCTGTAACAGTGGCTTCCAAGTCGTAACCCGAATGGCTCGGGCAGTTCTTTGATGACCTGGCGCGGGGTTCGGGACACACTATTTGACTGTGCAGGTAGACCGCGTTTCTGTTGTGAGGTTTCCACCGGGTTTTTTCATGCTTCGGTTCTTGCTGTCGAGCACTCGTGGCTTTCTGGCTCGACTGGTTGGTGCTGCAAGCCGGAGCCCGGTAGGGCGACCTCGGCGATTCGTGTCGAGAAATACCTGTCGAAAGGCTCCCAGTCGGGATATTCCTCGGGCGAGACAGCCATTGCCATCAAGCGACCTACAAGGCCGCAGATCCAGTCTGCGCATTGCAGGGTCTGGAAGAGGTGGCTTTCGCCCTGCAGCGGCGGCTCTATCAGGCTCCGACATTTTTCTGCGGGGTCCTCGAACATTGCCAGGGTGCAGGCTTCTACATTTTGCTCGCGCCACTCGTTGCCAGCACGCTGTTCATCCAGCAGGAGCATGAAGGTTGAGCGGGACTGCGTGCAGTAACGATCGATCGTTCTCACCGCATGCAGCAGTTGGCGTCTGAATGTCTTGGTCGCGTCGTGCTGCCTGGCCGGGCCGGTCTTGTGTTCACCCGCATAAATGACATACCCACCAATCTTTCCTATGTGGTTGAGCAGGCGAAACGTTGCCTGTCTCAATGATCGATATTGTGTGACGTTACGTGTCGTGAATAACTTTGAGCCCTTCTTTTCCCATTGATAGGGAGGGAGGCTTCTGGGGTTTTCATGGTTTATGTCCCAGGCAAGTAACTGGCATTTCAGCTGATAGAAGAAGATGGCGAACTCCCGTACTTCTTCTGCAGGTAGTAGCACCCCACCCAGCCCGAACACTGGACTGGTCTTGAATTGGGTATGAGTGCGCGAGATGTATTGCCCGACATGGCCGAATTCGTCGAGGTAGGCCACATAATGCGTCATGATTTCTGGGTGTCCTTGGCCCAGAAACACGAAAGCCCGCATGCTTGCGCATCGCGGGCCTCGGAAGGTAGGCACGGGTAACCCCATGCGTTACGGCGATCCTAATCCTGCAAAGCCTGAAGCGTCAATCGCGTTTCGTAAGCGAGTGTGTTTCCGTTTGGGTAGCCGCCTTGAGGTATCACGCGTTTCCATGCGGCACAGCGAGCGATGAGTGTATTGCGTTTTGGGGCAAGCCCCGGCTTGCAAGGCGTAACGAAACTTCCACAGAGTTTGTAGTCTTTTTCCTTAGTCGTACCTTTTACCCAAGGTATAGTGCTGCAAACGAATCTGACTCGAAGGCAAGGACGATTTCGCGTGCTGGCAACTTCCCTGGTGTTGGTCGCTGCCCTGCTGCATGCGACCTGGAATACCCTGATCAAATTCAGCGGCGAGCGCCTGCTGGTGATCGCCAGCATGGATACGGTGGCGTTGGCCTTCGCGGTGCTGGCGGTGCCCTTCGTCGAGGTACCGCCGGCCAACATCTGGCCCTGGCTGCTGGCGTCGGCGCTGGCCGAGCAGCTGTACCGCTTCCTGTTGATCCAGGCCTACCGCGTGGGCGACCTGGGGCTGGTCTATCCTCTGATGCGCGGGCTGTCGCCGCTGGTGGTGCTGGGGCTGACCCTGGCCTTTGCCGGCGAATCGCTGAGCCAGCAGCAGATCATCGGCATCCTGCTGATCCCCTGTGGCATGGCCTGCCTGTTGTGGCAGGGCGGTGGCGGTGACCGGCTACCCTGGTCGATGCTGCCGGTGGTTGCCCTGATCGGCCTGTGTATTGGCTGCTACACCTGGTTCGACGGCCAGGCCGTGCGCTTGTGGGGCAAACCCTGGGATTACCTGGTGTGGCTGACCTTGCTCAGTGCCTGGCCCTTCCCGTTGCTGGCCAGCGTGGTGCGGCGTGCGCTGTTCGTGTTGTTCTGGCGCCTGCAGTGGCGCCTGGGGCTGGCAGTGGGGCTGTGTGTATTGCTCAGTTACGCGTTGGTGCTCTGGGCCATGCACTTGGGGTCGGTGGCCGAAGCGGCGGCGTTGCGGGAGTTGAGCGTGATCCTGGTGGTGCTGCTGGGCATGCGCTACCTGAAAGAACCTTTTGGCGGACCGAGACTCCTAGCTTGCGGGCTGGTGTTGGCCGGCATGCTGGTAATGAAGCTTTGACCCGAAGACTGAACAAGGAGTCCTGTCCATGACTGTTGCCCTGTGGTGCATCCTGATTGCGCTGTTCTTGCCGCCACTGTGTGCGTTGATCGCCAAAGTCGGTAGTGGCCGCTTCCGCCTGCGTGACAACCACGACCCGCGCGCCTTCCTGGATACCCTGTCCGGGTTGCCGCGGCGCGCGCATGCTGCCCAGCAGAACAGTTTCGAAGCCTTCCCGGCATTTGCCGCGGCGGTGCTGGTGGCGGATATCGTCGGCAATGCCGAGCAGGTGACCCAGGATGTGCTGGGGGTGATGTACATCACCAGCCGGCTGCTCTACATCATCTGTTACCTGGCTGACTGGGCCATGCTGCGATCGCTGGTGTGGTTTGCCGGGATGGCGATGATCGTGGCCTTCTTCGTGGTTTCCATCTGAGAGCGCGTCGCCTTCTTCGCGAGTGAACCCGCTCCCACAGGGACATCACCGCTCTTGAGAGCTGAGATGATCCTGTGGGAGCGGGTTTACCCGCGAAGAATCCAAGCACCGATCAAGGCACTTTTGGCACCTCTGGCAGCGGCTTGCCCTTGGGCCACAGCATCCAGATCTGCCCCTGCTGCTTCATGTTCCCGGCCAGCTCTCCGGCTTGCGGCCCGGTGCCCCAGAACAGGTCCGCGCGCACCTCGCCGGTAATTGCCCCACCGGTATCCTGAGCCCCCACCGGGCGTACCACCGGCGTACCATCCGGGCGAGTGGTGGAAAGCCACAGCAAGCTGCCCAGCGGAATCACCTTGCGGTCGATGGCCACGCTGTAGCCAGCGGTCAGCGGCACGTTCAGCGAACCCCGCGGCCCTTCGTTGCTGTCCGGGCGGGTGCTGAAGAACACGTAGCTGGGGTTGCTGGCGAGCAGTTCCGGCACCCGCTGCGGGTTGGCCTGGGCCCAGGCATGAATGGCGCCCATGCTCACTTCTTCCTTTTTCAACTGGCCCTGTTCCACCAGCCAGCGCCCGATCGGCCGGTAGGGGTGGCCGTTCTGGTCGGCGTAACCCAGGCGCAGCTGGCGGCCATCTTCCAGTTGTACCCGGCCGGAACCCTGGATCTGCAGGAACTGCAGGTCCATCGGGTCGGTCAGCCAGGCCAGCACCGGTGCCTTGACGCCGTCACGGTTGATCACCTCGGCGGTGTCGTAAGGCTTTAGCACCCGGCCATCGAGGCGACCGCGCAGGCGCTTGCCCTTGAGTTCGGGGTACACGCTGGCCAGGTCGACCACGATCATGTCGTCGGGGATGCCGTAGACCGCCACGTGGTTGGTTGCCGATTGGCTCAGGCTGCCAGGGTAGACCGGTTCGTAGTAACCGGTGATCAGGCCGTTGGCATTGTTTTCGGCCGAACGCAGGCCGTATACCTGCAGGTTCTGTTGCAGGAAGGCGCGCACTTGCAAGGCATTGTCGGGCACGCTGGCGGCTGCTTCGCAGGTGCTGGCCCAGACGGTGTCGCGCTTGAGCTTTTCACAGCCGTTGCGCCAGGCCTGGAAGCCCGCCACCAGGTCGCTGTCGCTGACGGCAGGCAGGTCCTGCCAGGTGGCATTGGCGTAGGTGGCGATGGCATGGGGCTCAGGTTTGGCGCTTTCGCCACCGTTGCAGCCGGCCAGCAGGGCCAGCGCCGGGAGTGTCCAGGCCAGATGGCGCAGGGCAGATTTCATGAGTACGTTCCTGTCATGGGTGAACACGGATATTCGCCCCTGTTTTTTATGTGGCTATTGGTCTTTGGCCGCTGGGCAGCGATACTGGCCGCCCATTTGCGTAGGCCGAAGTGACCGTGATGTTGAAGCGATTGACCGTTGTTCTGCTGGCAACGCTGGCCCTGGGTGGTTGTGACCGGGTTGACCCGAACTCCCCGCTGGGCAAGCGCAAGGTGATCTTCAAGGACATGCTCAAGACCAGCGAAGACCTGGGCGGCATGTTGCGTGGGCGGTTGCCGTTCGACGGGGTGAAGTTTGCCGACGGTGCGCTGAAGCTGGACAACCTTTCGCACCAGCCCTGGCAGCACTTCCCACAGGCGCGTGATGGTGGCGACAGTAGCGCGCGTGCCGAGGTATGGGAGCGTCAGGCACGCTTTCATGACCTGGCCCGGCAGCTGGAAGGCGTCACTGGCGAACTGGTCGATGTCACCCGTGGTCAGCCTCTGGACGCTGCGCAGTTGAAGGCGCCGATGGACAAGGTCGAAGCGGCTTGCAAGGCTTGTCATACCGAATTCCGCAATCATTGATGGACTGCATTGCCCTGTGTAGGAGCGGCCGTGTGTCGCGATAGGGCTGCGCAGCGGCCCCAGGATTTCAGCTGATGCACAAATCGCCGGGGCCGCTTTGCGGCCCATCGCGACACAAGGCCGCTCCTACAATGATCGCGTTTGCCCGGTCGGGGCCTCAGCGATCCAGATCTTCCACCGCTTCCTGCAGCTCCTTGCGCGACTCGGCCAGCTTGTCCTTGCGCTTGTTGATCTTCTCCGAATCGCCTTTCTTCTCGGCTTTCTTCAAATCCCTTTCCCGCTGCGCCACTTCGTGACGGGCGTCGAGCACCTTCTGCTCACGTTCCTTGCGCAGGCCGGCATCGGTGCAGTTGTCGACCCCTCGCAGCGCCTCTTCAAGCCCCGCGGCCTGATCGTTGTTGCTGTGGTCACGGGCAATCTTCAACTGGTTCTCGATGGCGCTACGCTTGGCGGCGCAACCGGTCAGGCCGGCATCCGGCTGGGCGGCTTGTACGGCGCCAGCGGCCAGGCCCAGTGTCGCGAGCAGGAAAAGGGTCGAAATACGTTTCATGAAAAGCCTCCTTGACGGGGCGGGGCAGCAAAAGTTGGGGGAAATCCTGCCTTGGTTTTGCCCATTTAGAAACCCTTGTTGCGGTTTTCCGGCTTAATCTCGGGATTTTCCTACGGGTAAATTGGTAAATAATCATTGCTCGATGCTTTGCCTGTCGATCCGGAATCCGTCGATCCCGGCCTTGGCCAGCTGCGTTGCAATGGTTTGAATCTCGGTGGTCGCAAAAAATCCTGCAAGCTGTTGCCCGCGCTTTTCGCCGATACCGGGCATGGCTTGCCATTCAAGGTTTGTGCGGGCGGCAAGCTCCAGCCAGTCGCCTGTCACCTGCATGCCGGTGGGCGTGGGTGCGCCCAGCCCGCGCAGCCATTGGGCAAAGGGCCGTGAGCGGGCTTGCTCGAAACTGCCCAGCAACTGCGCAGCCGTTGCGTCACTGATACCCGCTACCTGGCCCAGGCGCTCGGCATCCAGATGCAGCCAGTCGGTCATCGAGGTCACCAGCCCGGCAGCCACCAGTCGGCGCCAGGTGCCGGGGCCGGTGCGCGGCAGGGCCAGCCCCTGCTTGCCGCTGAGCCAGGTGAGGCGGGCGATGAACTGGTCCTCGCAGCCTTCGCTGGCCTGCCAGCAACTGTGGGCATGATGTTGGCCGGGCGCTGGTGCGGTTACCGGTTGGCGCTCGGCGGCGCGGTGCACCACTTGCTCCAGGCGCGGGATGGTCAGCCCGGCAAGGCTGACGGCCACTTGGTCACCGGGGCGGATGTCGAGCTTGAGCCAGCGAGCCAGCGAGCCCAGGCTCACCTGGGTGATTCGCCGGTCATCCAGGGTAACTGGCAGCACGTGCAACACTGGCGTGACCCTGCCTGTGCGGCCAACGCGGAAGCGTACTTCGCGCACTTCGGCCAGGGCCTGCGTGTACGGGTGCTTCCACGCCGCGATCCAGTAGGGTGCCTTGGCCTGCCAGCGCTCGGCCGGCGGCCGGACGCCTTGGCGCAACACCACGCCATCGGTGGCGAAGGGCAGGGGTGAGCGGTACCAGTACTCACGCCAGTGCGCGGCATCGTCCGCTGTTTCTATGGCGACGCTGTAATCCTGGCTGTGCGCAAAACCCAGTTCCGCCAGCTTCGCGAGGCGTTCGGCCTGCTGCTCGGGGCCTTGCGGCCAGTCCCACACGAACAGGCCGATGCGCTCGCCTTGCTCACGGGCCAGCTGCTTGCGAGCCAGCAGCCCGGCTACCGTCCCTCGGGCGTTGGCGCTGCCTGCCTTGGCTTGCACATGCGCATCCAGGCGCAGGTAAAGTTCGCCCTGCAGTTGCAGGTCGATGGCCTGGGGCAGCTGCCGGTTGATTGCGTCGAGCAGGGGGATGTGGCGGCTCCAGTCGTGCCCCTGCACGCCGTCCCCCCGGCTGATCAACTGCACCAGCCGGCCCTGTCGGTAGATGAGGGATACCGCTACGCCATCGACCTTTGGCTGCACCCAGACATCGGCCTTGCCGGCCAGCCAGCGTTCTACAGCCAGGCGGTCGGCCAGCTTGTCGACGCCGGTATGTGGCACCGGATGCGGGATTGGCCCGCCAGCGCTGGCCAGCGGGGACGGGGTGGTCGCGATGCCAAAGCATTGCTGCAGGTGCGCCAGGCGCTGGCGGCTCTGGTCGTACAGTTCATCGGCCACCAGTGCGATGCCCTGACGATGATAATGGTCGTCCCAGCGGGCAAGCGTGGCGCGCAGTCGGCTCACTTCAGCCTCGACTTGTTGCGAGTTCCAGGTGGGGCATGTGGCGGCACGGGCCAGGGGAGCATTCAACGTCAACAGTAGGGCAAAAAGCAGCATGAGCGGCATGGCCAGCATCCTTGCATGGCGGGTGGGAGCCCTCAGCCTAGGCAGGTAGCGTGCGGGTCGCCATGCAGTGTTTGTCAGCCCATATGTCACAAAAAAGCCCCTGCCGATTGCTCGGCAGGGGCTTTCGTCCAGCGCCGTAGGAAACTTACAGGCCGGCAGCGTCACGCAGCGACTGGGCGCGGTCAGTGCGCTCCCAGGTGAAGGTGGTGAAGGTGTCGTCGCCGACCGTCTTCTGCTGCGGGGTACGGCCGAAGTGGCCGTAGGCAGCGGTTTCCTGGTACATCGGGTGCAGCAGGTCGAGCATGGTGGTGATGGCGTAAGGACGCAGGTCGAAGCACTCGCGCACCAGCTGGATGATCTTGTCGTCGGAGACCTTGCCGGTACCGAAGGTGTTGATCGAGATGGAGGTCGGCTGGGCCACGCCGATGGCGTACGACACCTGGATCTCGCAACGCTCGGCCAGGCCGGCGGCGACGATGTTCTTGGCCACGTAGCGGCCGGCGTAGGCGGCGGAACGGTCGACCTTGGACGGGTCCTTGCCGGAGAACGCGCCACCACCATGGCGGGCCATGCCGCCGTAGGAGTCGACGATGATCTTGCGCCCGGTCAGGCCGCAGTCACCCACCGGGCCACCGATGATGAAGTTGCCGGTCGGGTTGATGTGGTACTGGGTGCCCTTGTGCAGCAGTTCGGCAGGCAGGGTGTGCTTGACGATCAGCTCCATCACGGCTTCCTGCAGGTCTTTCTGCGAAACCTCAGGATTGTGCTGGGTCGACAGCACCACGGCGTCGATGCCGACAACCTTGCCATTTTCGTAACGGCAGGTGACCTGCGACTTGGCGTCCGGGCGCAGCCATGGCAGCAGTTTCGATTTGCGCGCTTCGGCCTGGCGCTCGACCAGACGGTGCGAGAAGCAGATCGGTGCCGGCATCAGCACGTCGGTCTCGTTGCTGGCGTAGCCGAACATCAGGCCCTGGTCGCCGGCGCCCTGGTCTTCCGGGCGGGAACGGTCGACGCCCTGGGCGATGTCCACCGACTGCTTGCCGATGATGTTCATCACGGCGCAGGTGGCGCCGTCGAAACCGACGTCGGAGCTGTTGTAGCCGATGTCGATGATGACCTTGCGCACCAGCTCTTCCAGGTCGACCCAGGCGGAGGTGGTGACTTCGCCGGCGATGATGGCGACACCGGTCTTGACCAGGGTTTCGCAGGCTACGCGGGCGTATTTGTCCTGGGCGATGATGGCATCAAGGACGGCGTCCGAAATCTGGTCGGCGATCTTGTCCGGATGCCCTTCGGACACGGACTCGGAGGTGAAAAGGGAGTATTCGCTCATCTCGAAGGTTCCTGAAATTTACCGATGTTGTATGTCGCCAGCCGTCCGCTGGAAATGGCGGACCTGAATCTGGAAACCGTTACGCAAGCCCACGTACAGGCTGTCCCCGGGGGCCAGCCCGGCGGCGTTGGCCCAACGGGCCAGGTCGTCCTGTTCGAAGCCAAGCCACAGGTCGCCGCAGGCTTCGCGCGCCCACCCCTGGTCATGGCTGCACAGTTCGGTTACCAGCAGGCTGCCGCCTGCCTTCACCCGTTTGGCCAGCTGGCGCAAGGCCAGGGCCGGGTCGCTGAAATGGTGCAGCACCATGTTCAGCACAACGCAGTCGGCGGCCACATCCGTTGCACCCAGTGCATCGGCCAACTGCAGGTTCACGTTGTCGAGCCCTTCGCGCTGGCACACCTGGCGCGCCAGTTCGAGCATGGTCGGGCTGTTGTCCAGGGCGGTGACCTGGGCGAAGCGCCGGGCCAGGTCGGGCAGGAAACCACCGTCACCGGGGCCGACCTCCAGGGCGCTGGCGGCCGGGTCGAAATTCAGTTTGTCCAGCAGCGCCAGCAGGCTTTCGCGGTACTGCGGCAGGCCGGCGATCAGGTCTTGCTGGGCACGGAATTTCTCTTCCACGCGCAGGAAGAAGTCCTGGCTGGTGGCTGCGCGGCGTTGCTGTACCTGGGCGATGCGCGCCTGCACGTCAGGCGGCAGGGCCAGGTCGTCCACTTCTTCGAGCAGCGCCGCGTGCAGCCGACCGCCCAGGCGCAGGCTGTCGGGCAGGGCGCGGCGGTAGAAGATGGCATTGCCCTCGCGGCGGGTCGCCACCAGCTCGGCCTGGGCCAGCACCTTCAGGTGGTGGCTCATGCCCGACTGGCCCACGTCGAAGATCTGCGCCAGCTCCAGCACGCCGAACGAGTCGTTGGCCAGGGCGCGCAATACGTTCAGGCGCAACTCGTCGCCACTGGCTTTGCACAGGGCTGCCAATGCTTCGCGTTGCTCGGGGATCGATTGCGCACGGAGGTTCATGGTGCGGCAGTCTAGACAGGCATCGTTGCCCTAGCAAGGCCAATATCAAAAAGTTTTGATATTGGCTGATGGGCGGAGTGCGGGGTTGCCCTTTCGGGCCTCTTCGCGGGTGAACCCGCTCCCACAGGTTCAGCACTGCCCTCAGCCTTGGTGCGACCCTGTGGGAGCGGGTTCACCCGCGAAGAAGTCGGCACCGATTTCCAGATTTTGCCCCGAAATCAGTGCCAATCAGAGGAAAATCCCCCGACTGCGACCATACGTCATTGCCCCAAGCCCCCCCAGTGGGCGAAAATGGCCGCCTTTTTTCGTGACACCACCTATTCAAGCCCCCCAGGAGATCAGCGATGCCCAGCCGTCGTGAACGTGCCAACGCCATTCGTGCCCTCAGCATGGATGCCGTGCAAAAGGCCAACAGCGGCCACCCAGGTGCCCCCATGGGCATGGCGGATATCGCCGAAGTGCTTTGGCGCGACTATCTGAAGCACAACCCGAGCAACCCGAGTTTCGCCGACCGTGACCGCTTCGTGCTGTCCAACGGCCACGGTTCGATGCTGATCTACTCGCTGCTGCACCTGACCGGCTACGACGTCACCATCGATGACATCAAAGGCTTCCGCCAGCTGCACAGCCGCACCCCGGGCCACCCGGAATACGGCTACACCCCAGGCGTCGAGACCACCACCGGCCCGCTCGGCCAGGGTATCGCCAACGCCGTGGGCTTCGCCCTGGCCGAAAAAGTGCTCGCTGCCCAGTTCAACCGTGACGGCCACAACATCGTCGACCACAACACCTACGTGTTCCTCGGCGACGGCTGCATGATGGAAGGTATCTCCCACGAAGTCGCCTCGCTGGCCGGCACCCTGGGCCTGAACAAGCTGATCGCCTTCTACGACGACAACGGCATTTCCATCGACGGCGAAGTGCACGGCTGGTTCACCGACAACACCCCGGCGCGCTTCGAAGCCTACAACTGGCAGGTGATCCGCAACGTCGACGGCCATGACGCCGACGAGATCAAGACCGCCATCGATACCGCCCGCAAGAGCGATCGCCCGACCCTGATCTGCTGCAAGACCATCATCGGTTTCGGCTCGCCGAACAAGCAGGGCAAGGAAGACTGCCACGGCGCACCGCTGGGCAACGACGAAATCGCCCTGGCCCGCAAGGAACTGAACTGGAACCACGGCCCGTTCGAAATCCCGGCCGAGATCTACGCCGAGTGGGACGCCAAGGCTGCCGGTGCCAAGGCCGAAGCCGACTGGAACCAGCGCTTCGACGCCTACGCCAAGGCCTACCCGGAGCTGGCTGCCGAGTTCAAGCGCCGTGACAGCGGCGAGCTGCCGGCCGACTTCAGCGAGAAGGCCCAGGCCTACATCAACGAAGTGGCCGCCAAGGGCGAAACCATCGCCAGCCGCAAGGCCAGCCAGAACGCCCTGAACGCCTTCGGCCCGCTGCTGCCAGAGTTCCTCGGCGGTTCGGCCGACCTGGCCGGTTCCAACCTGACCCTGTGGAAGGGCTGCAAGGGTGTCGAAGCCAACGACGCCAGCGGCAACTACGTGTTCTACGGCGTGCGCGAGTTTGGCATGACCGCCATCATGAACGGCGTTGCCCTGCACGGTGGCCTGGTGCCTTACGGCGCGACCTTCCTGATGTTCATGGAATACGCCCGCAACGCCGTGCGCATGTCGGCGCTGATGAAGCAGCGCGTGATCCACGTCTACACCCACGACTCCATCGGCCTGGGCGAAGACGGCCCGACTCACCAGCCGATCGAGCAGCTGACCAGCCTGCGCAGCACGCCGAACCTGGACACCTGGCGCCCAGCCGACGCGGTGGAATCCGCCGTTTCCTGGAAAAACGCCCTGGAGCGCAAGGACGGCCCTTCGGCGCTGATCTTCTCGCGCCAGAACCTGCAGCACCAGGACCGCAATGCCCAGCAGATCGCCGACATCAGCCGCGGAGGCTACGTGCTCAAGGACTGCGCCGGCGAGCCTGAGCTGATCCTGATCGCCACCGGTTCCGAAGTGGGCCTGGCTGTTCAGGCGCATGCCAAGCTGACCGAACAAGGCCGCAAGGTGCGCGTGGTTTCCATGCCGTGCACCAGCGTGTTCGACGCCCAGGACGCTGCCTACAAGCAGTCCGTGCTGCCGCTGGAAGTAGGTGCGCGTATCGCCATCGAAGCCGCTCACGCTGACTTCTGGTACAAGTACGTCGGCCTGGAAGGTCGTATCATCGGCATGACCACCTACGGTGAGTCGGCGCCGGCTTCGGCACTGTTCGAAGAGTTCGGCTTCACCCTGGAGAACATCCTCGGTACTGCCGAAGAGCTGCTGGAAGACTGATGTATCAATGGAGGGCAGTGACGCCCTCCAGGTCGTGCAAGGGGGAGGGCTTCGCCCTCCATCGCGACACAAGGCCGCTCCTACAGGGTACTGCGCATGCAGCTCCTTGTAGGAGCGGCCTTGTGTCGCGATGGGCCGCAACGCGGCCCCAACAGCCATCATGCGTTAGCGAGCCAACGAATGCCCCACCTGCGTCCCTACAAAGTTGCACTCAACGGTTATGGCCGTATCGGCCGCTGTGTCCTGCGCGCGCTGTTCGAGCGGGGGGCAAAGGCCGGTTTCGAGATCGTTGCGCTGAACGACCTGGCCGACCAGGCCAGCCTGGAATACCTGACACGCTTCGACTCCACCCACGGGCGTTTCCCCGGTGAGGTGAAGGTCGATGGCGACTGTCTGCATATCAATGGCGACTGCGTGAAGGTGATGCGCAGTGCCACCCCCGAAGGCATCGACTGGGCCGCCCTGGACATCGACCTGGTGCTGGAGTGCTCCGGCGCCTATCACACCCGCGCCGATGGCCAGCGTTTCCTCGACGCCGGCGCGCCGCGGGTGCTGTTCTCGCAGCCAATGGCCAGCGAGGCCGACGTCGATGCCACGGTGGTCTACGGCGTCAACCAGGCCTGCCTGACCGGCAACGAGCGCCTGGTGTCCAACGCCTCGTGCACCACCAACTGCGGCGTGCCGCTGCTGCGCGTGCTGGACCAGGCATTCGGCATCGAGTACGTGCAGATCACCACCATCCACTCGGCGATGAACGACCAGCCGGTGATCGACGCCTACCACCACGAAGACCTGCGCCGCACGCGTTCGGCCTTCCAGTCGGTGATCCCGGTGTCCACTGGTCTGGCGCGTGGCATCGAGCGCCTGCTTCCGGAACTTGCCGGGCGAATCCAGGCCAAAGCGGTACGCGTACCGACCGTCAACGTCTCGTGCCTGGACATCACCCTGCAGACCGCCCGCGATACCAGCGCGGCCGAAGTCAACCGGGTGCTGCGCGAGGCGGCGCTGGAAGGCCCGCTGAAAGGCTTGCTGGCCTACACCGAGTTGCCCCACGCCAGCTGTGATTTCAACCATGACCCGCATTCGGCGATCGTCGATGCCAGCCAGACCCGTGTTTCCGGCCCTCGCCTGGTGAACCTGCTGGCCTGGTTCGACAACGAATGGGGGTTCGCCAACCGTATGCTCGACGTTGCCGAACACTATCTGCACGTCGTCCACCCAACCCGCAACAAACAGCCCTGAAGGACTGCATTCATGACCGTGTTGAAGATGACCGACCTCGACCTGCAAGGTAAGCGCGTACTGATCCGCGAAGACCTCAACGTGCCTGTGAAGGACGGTGTGGTAGCCAGCGACGCGCGTATCCTGGCAGCGCTGCCGACCATCAAGCTGGCCCTGGAGAAGGGCGCGGCGGTAATGGTCTGCTCGCACCTGGGCCGCCCGACCGAGGGTGAGTTCTCTGCCGAGAACAGCCTCAAGCCGGTCGCCGACTACCTGAGCAAGGCCCTGGGCCGCGACGTGCCGCTGGTTGCCGACTACCTGGACGGTGTCGAGGTCAAGGCTGGTGACCTGGTACTGTTCGAGAACGTGCGCTTCAACAAGGGCGAGAAGAAGAACGCCGACGAGCTGGCGCAGAAATACGCCGCCCTGTGCGACGTGTTCGTCATGGACGCTTTCGGTACTGCCCACCGTGCCGAAGGTTCGACCCATGGCGTTGCCAAGTTCGCCAAGGTCGCTGCTGCCGGCCCGCTGCTGGCAGCCGAGCTGGAAGCCCTGGGCAAGGCCCTGAAGGCCCCGGCCAAACCGATGGCAGCCATCGTTGCCGGTTCCAAGGTCTCCACCAAGCTGGATGTGCTGAACAGCCTGAGCTCGGTCTGCGACCAGCTGATCGTTGGCGGTGGCATCGCCAACACCTTCCTGGCCGCAGCCGGCCACCCGGTGGGCAAGTCGCTGTACGAGCCTGACCTGGTCGACACCGCCAAGGCCATCGCCGCCAAGGTCAGCGTGCCTCTGCCGGTCGACGTGGTGGTTGCCAAAGAGTTCGCCGAGAGCGCCGAAGCCACCGTCAAGGCCATTGCCGACGTTGCCACTGACGACATGATCCTGGACATCGGCCCGCAAACCGCAGCCAATTTCGCCGAGTTGCTGAAGTCGTCGAAGACCATCCTGTGGAACGGCCCGGTCGGCGTGTTCGAATTCGACCAGTTCGGTAACGGCACCAAGGTGCTGGCCAAGGCCATCGCCGACAGCGCCGCGTTCTCCATCGCCGGTGGCGGTGACACCCTGGCTGCCATCGACAAATATGGCGTTGGCGCCGATATCTCCTACATTTCTACCGGTGGTGGCGCCTTCCTCGAGTTCGTCGAGGGCAAGGTCCTGCCGGCCGTGGCAATCCTGGAAGAGCGGGCCAAGGCCTGATGACGTCGGCGCTTGGCAAAGGGAGCGGCCTGATGGTCAAGCAATTGCCTGTGATGATGCTGGCTGGCCTGCTGAGCGCATGCGCCGGCAGCCCGGCCTCGGATGCCGACCCGGCGCAGCCGCCCAAGGGCGGTTGCTACCAGTCCGAGTGGCAGGCCGAGACCGTGCCGGTCATCAGCAAGCGCGTGGGCCCGGAAGGCCTGGAAAAGTACGACGAAGACCACCAGCGCAAGGCGCCGGGTTGCCCTTGATCGGGTAACAGGCAACCTGAAGGCTGATTTGTGGTCTTGAGGTAGGGGCCGCTGTGCGGCCCTTCGCGGGCTTGCCCGCTCCCACAGGTCAAGCGCTGTACCTGTGGGAGCGGGCAAGCCCGCGAAGGGCTGCACAGCAGCCCCCAATCGAGGAAACTGAATGAAAGCGCTTTTGGCCGTGACGGCCCTGGCGACACTGGCAGGATGCTCGCTGCTGAAGCCGGCGCAACCCGCCCCGGCAGACGACTGGACCCGTTGGGTCTGCGACACCCAGGCTGAAGTGCTGTGGCGCTTCGCCGATGCGCAGCGCGACCAGGTCGATGTGCGCCTTGGTGGCGGCGACCAGGTCTACCGGCTCAAGGCCGAGCCGGGTGCCTCGGGTGCGCTGTACAGCGATGGCATGCTGGCCTTCCATACCAAGGGCGAAGAAGGCCTGGTGTACTGGGTGGCAACCAACGATCTGATTGGGCGGGGCTGCAAGGCACCGTGACTGGCCGGGCCGCGAGGGTGGCCCACACTACTTGAACAGCAACCGCCCCTGCGGCAGGCTTGCACGAAACAAACGACGCTTGTCGGGAGAGAGATACACAATGGCACTCATTAGCATGCGCCAGATGCTGGACCACGCCGCCGAGTTCGGTTACGGCGTACCAGCTTTCAACGTCAACAACCTCGAGCAGATGCGCGCCATCATGGAAGCGGCCGACAAGACCGACTCCCCGGTGATCGTCCAGGCTTCGGCCGGTGCCCGCAAATACGCCGGTGCTCCGTTCCTGCGCCACCTGATCCTGGCTGCCATCGAAGAGTTCCCGCATATCCCGGTGTGCATGCACCAGGACCACGGCACCAGCCCTGACGTTTGCCAGCGCTCGATTCAGCTGGGCTTCAGCTCGGTCATGATGGACGGCTCGCTGGGTGAAGACGGCAAGACTCCGACCGACTACGAGTACAACGTCCGCGTTACCCAGCAGACCGTTGCCATGGCACATGCCTGTGGCGTTTCGGTAGAAGGCGAACTGGGTTGCCTGGGTTCGCTGGAAACCGGCATGGCCGGTGAAGAAGACGGTATCGGCGCCGAAGGCGTGCTGGACCACAGCCAGATGCTGACCGACCCGGAAGAAGCCGCCGACTTCGTCAAGAAGACCCAGGTCGATGCCTTGGCGATCGCCATCGGTACCAGCCACGGTGCCTACAAGTTCACCAAGCCACCAACCGGTGACGTGCTGGCCATCGACCGCATCAAGGAAATCCACAAGCGCATCCCCAACACCCACCTGGTGATGCACGGTTCGTCCTCGGTACCGCAAGAGTGGCTGGCGATCATCAACCAGTACGGCGGCGACATCAAGGAAACCTACGGTGTACCGGTCGAGGAAATCGTCGAAGGTATCAAGTACGGCGTGCGCAAGGTCAACATCGACACCGACCTGCGTCTGGCTTCCACCGGTGCCATGCGCCGCCTGATGGCGCAGAACCCGAGCGAGTTCGACCCGCGCAAGTTCTTCGGTGAAACCGTCAAGGCCATGCGTGACGTGTGCATCGCCCGTTACGAAGCCTTCGGCACCGCTGGCAATGCCTCGAAGATCAAGCCGATCTCCCTGGAAGGCATGTACCAGCGCTACCTGAAAGGTGAGCTGGCCGCCAAGGTCAACTGATTGCACTGGCAACACAAGAAACCCGCAGAAATGCGGGTTTTTTCATTTTTGGGTGTTAGAACCTTATGCCTGTGCCTGCCTCTTCGCGGGTAAACCCGCTCCCACAGGTTACTCGCTTGCCTGGAAAACAGTGAGGAACTTGTGGGAGCGGGTTTACCCGCGAAGAGGGCGGCACATATTCCCGGCAAAGCGACCGTTAGTCGGCTACCGTATAGTTGAGGCACTGATAGCGTTCTGATTGCATTGCGTGTTATCCGCTCAGGTCTAGAGTACTAGTGGATCCAACCGTATCTTGAAGTCGGTCACATAATAGAGAAGCAGCATGGATGGCGCTCACCCTCACCCCCAACCTCAGCCACTGGATGGCAGCTCGGTTCTTCTGGTGGTAGACGATTACCCCGAAAACCTCATCAGCATGCGGGCATTGCTGGCCCGTCAGGATTGGCAGGTGCTGACGGCAAACTCGGGGATGGAAGCCCTGAGCGCGTTGCTCGAGCACGATGTCGACCTGGTCCTGCTGGATGTACAGATGCCGGAGATGGACGGCTTCGAAGTCGCCCGGCTGATGCGCGGCAGCCAGCGTACCCGGCTGACTCCGATCATTTTCCTCACCGCCAACGAACAGTCCGAAGCGGCCGTGCTCAAGGGCTATGCCAGCGGCGCCGTGGACTACATGTTCAAACCGTTCGACCCGCAAATCCTCAAGCCCAAGGTCCAGGCCCTGCTCGACCAGCAGCGCAACCGGCGCATGCTGCAGCGGCTGACCCGCGAGCTGGAAGCGGCCAGGGCCTTCAACGCATCGATCCTGGAGAACGCCGCCGAGGGCATTCTGGTGGTGGATGCCCAAGGCATCATCAGCTTTGCCAACCCGGCCATTTCCCGTTTGTTGTCAGCGCCGGTGCAGCAGTTGCAGGGCGCCCATCTGCTCGACCTGGTGCAACTGACCAGTGCCAGCCTGTGGAACGAATCGGATTTCTACCAAGCCTACCTGGGGCGGCGTATCTTCCGCGTGCACGATGCCCAGCTGCGCACCCTTGGCGGCGAGCTGGTGCCGGTGGCGTTGTCCTGTGCGCCACTGCCGGCCGAGCAGCAGGCCATGGTGGTCACCGTGCTGGACATGTCGGTGGTGCGCAACCTGCACCAGCAGCTGGAGTACCAGGCCGTCACCGACCCGCTTACCGGCCTGCTCAACCGCCGCGGGTTCTACCAGGCCGCCGAAGGGGCGCTGCTGCGCAACGAGCGTTCGGACAAGGCGCAGGCGCTGATGTACATGGACCTGGATGGCTTCAAGCGCATCAACGACTCGCTTGGCCACGACGCGGGCGACCGGGTGCTCCACTGGGTAGCCGAACAGCTCAAGGATTGCCTGGGCAGTGAAGCGCTGCTGGCGCGCATGGGCGGGGACGAGTTCACCGCACTGTTCGACAGCCTGCCTTACCCGGAGCAGGCCGGGCGCTATGCCGAGCGGTTGCTGGAACGTATTTCCATCAGCCACCAGGTGGAAGGGCTGGATGTGAGCCTTGGGGTGAGCATCGGTATCGCCACCTATCCGGATTGCGGCGCCAATGTCGAAGGCCTCTTGCGTGCGGCCGATGCGGCGATGTACGCGGCCAAGCAGGCGGGGCGCCAGCAGTATCGCTTCTACGATCAGGAGCTCAACGGCCGGGCGCGTTCGCGGCTGATGCTGGAGGACAGCGTACGCACGGCCGTGGAGCAGCAAGACTTCACTCTGGTTTACCAGCCGCAGGTTGGCTTCAACGATGGCCACCTGCGTGGCTTCGAGGCCTTGCTGCGTTGGCAGCATCCCAGTGTCGGCGACGTGCCGCCGGGGCTGTTCATCCCGTTGCTGGAAGAGGCGCGTCTGATCAACCGCCTGGCCAGCTGGATCTACCGCCAGGGCGCGGCTCAGCGCCAGGCCTGGTGCCAGCGTTTCCCGGCGGACCTGGTGCTGGGTATCAGCCTGAGCCGTGCGCAGTTCGCCATGCCAAGCCTGGTCGACGAACTGCACCGGGTCATCCAGCTTTACCAGCTGGACCCGGCGCAGCTGGAAGTGGAGGTGGCGGAAACCTCGCTGATGTACAACATCGATGCGGCGGTGAAACAGATACACCGCTTGCTCGAGCTGGGTGTGCGGGTGGCGCTGGATGACTTTGGTGCGGGCGACTGCTCGTTGCGCATGTTGCGCGACCTGCCGATCGATACCCTCAAGCTCGACCGCCACCTGGTCGCGCGCCTGCCCGACTCGGCGGTGGATGCCGCGCTGGTGCGCAGCGTCATCGGCCTGTGCGCCGACTACAGCATCACGGTGATCGCCGAGGGGGTTGAAACCCCGGCCCAGGCGGCCTGGCTCAAGGCCAATGGCTGTGAGTACGTGCAGGGGTTCCTGGTGGCATACCCGATGACCGCCACGGATGCCAGCAGCTTCCCGGTGATTTTCTCCTGGCCGGGGCCATGATTGGCTAGAATCGGCATTCGTTACACCGAATGCAGCGCCATGACCGTATTACGATACTTGCAAGCCTACCCCCCGCACCTGCAGCAGCAGGTGCGGGAGATGATCGACAGCGACCGCCTGGGCGAGTACCTGCAGCGCCGCTACCCCGACCGCCATGACGTGCAGAACGACAAGGCGTTGTACGGCTATGCCCAGGATTTGCGCCAGCAATACTTGCGCAGCGCGCCGAACCTGGACAAGGTGCTGTTCGACAATCGTCTCGACCTGACCCATCGGGCCCTGGGCCTGAATACGGCGATATCGAGGGTGCAGGGCGGCAAGCTCAAGGCGAAGAAGGAAATCCGCATTGCCTCGCTGTTCAAGGAGGCCGCGCCGCAATTCTTGCGCATGATCGTGGTGCACGAACTGGCACACCTGCGCGAGCGCGACCACAACAAGGCGTTCTACCAGCTCTGCCAGCACATGGAGCCGGACTACCACCAACTGGAATTCGACCTGCGCGTCTACCTGACCTATCGGGAGCTGCCGGGCAACTGTTAAGGACCACGCAGCATGGAAGTGAGCAAGACCAAGAGCAGCTTCTACCGCCGCCTGTACGTGGCCTGGCTGATCGACAGCCAGACCGCGACCAGCGTGCCGGCCCTGATGGAGGCCACCGGAATGCCCCGGCGCACCGCCCAGGACACCATTGCGGCGCTGGCCGACCTGGATATCGTCTGCGAGTTCGAACAGCAGGAAGGCGCGCGCAACCACGCCGGGCATTACCGCATTCATGACTGGGGGGCGATCGACAAGCAGTGGATCATCCGGCACCTGCGGCAGGTTCGCGAAGTGCTGGGGTATCCCTGATCCACTGGGGGCTGCTACAGGTAATCGCGTTCCCTTGTAGGAGCGGCCTTGTGTCGCGAAAGGGGGGCGAAGCACCCCCGGCGATCTCAACCCTTGCGCATCCCGATATGCGGAATGTCATCCTCAAGATATTCCTCGCCCACCACCGCGAACCCATGCCGGGTATAGAACCCCTGCAAATGCGCCTGCGCCGACAGATAGACCGGCACCCCCGGCCAGCAATGCTCCGCTGCCTCCAAGCCCTTGAGCAGCAGGGGGTGCCCCAGCTTCAGCTCGCGCGCCGCAGGTGCAGTCACCACCCGCCCGATCACCACATCCCCACCCTGGGATTGCGGGTCGAGCAGGCGTAGATAGGCCACCAGCCTGTCATCCTGCCAGCCCATCAGGTGCAGGGTATCGCCGGTCAGGTCCTGGCCATCGACTTCCTGGTAGGCGCAGCGCTGCTCGACCACGAACACTTCAGTGCGTAATTGCAGAATGGCGTAGAGCTGGTCCTTGCTGAGATCGGTGTGGTGCTTGCAGAGCCAGTCGATGGACATTGGCGCGAACTCCTTGAGTGGGCCGTCGATCATCGCATGATGTATGGGCCACGGCCAAAATAGAGGCTAAATGACACTATTGGCCGCTGCCCTCGGCGACGGCTTTGTGTAATCTCGTCGGCAGTGTGTGCCCTCCATTGCGAAAGGACGTGAGCATGCAGCCACTGCTTTGTGTTCTGGGGTTGCTGGCAATGATGCTTGCAACACCCGCCCCGGGTTACGAAAAGCTACGCCTGGTGGCTGACAATTGGCCGCCGTTCACCGATGCCAGCATGCCGGGCGGTGGCCTGGCGACCAGCATCGTCACCACGGCGCTGGCCCGGGCCGGCTACACCAGTGGGGTCGAAGAGGCACCTTGGGCGCGGGCTCTGCTGGGGGTGAGCGAGGGGCGTTACGACGTGCTGATCAACGCCTGGTACAACGACTCGCGCGCCAGCATCGGGCAGTTTTCCGAAGCCTACCTGGTCAACCGCATTCGCCTGTTGCAACGCAAGGGCGAGGCGTTTCGCTACAAGCGCCAGTCAGACTTATACCCCTACAGCATCGCTGTGGTGCGTGATTACGCCTATTCCCCCGAGTTCGACCGCGACACCCACCTGCACAAGGTGGCGGTGCGCAACTTTCCCTCTGCGGTACGCATGCTGGCGGCGGGGCGGGTGGACCTGGCGGTGGAGGACGAGTACGTGGCCCGTTACAACTTGCAGCGCGAACTGCCGGAGGTACGCGATGGGGTGATGCTGGTGGAGCCGCCGTTGGGGGAGAACACCCTGCATATCCTGGTCAGCCTGAAAAACCCGGAGCATGCGCGGATCGTCGAGCGGTTCGAGCAGGCGATTGCAGCGATGAAGGCGGATGGCAGCTATGCGCGGCTCATGCGGCAGCATGGCTTCTGATCTTTAACGCCTGTTCTGGCTTCTTCGCGGGCATGCCCGCTCCCACAGGTATCTCACAGGACTTGAGGTTTGTGATGTTCCTGTGGGAGCGGGCGTGCCCGCGAAGAGGCCAGAGCAGGTAACAATGCATTCAGGCCGGTGCACCTTCCTTGATCAAATGCGCTGCCAAGGTCCGCAGCGGCCCCAGCTGCCGGCAGATCAACGCCAGCTGCGTCTGCACCAGCCGCTGGTGCTCATCCAGCTCTTCCGGCATCTGCTCCAAGGCATTGGCCAGCGCTTCTTCGGCATCACTGTGAATCGCCACCGGCAGCCGCGCGGCCAGACCGTTGGCAATCTCGTCCAGGCTGCTGGCCAGGCTTTGCCCAGCACCTTCGATCAACTGTTCCTGCACCTCCGCCGGCAAGGCCGTGTCGCGGTGCGCGCCCAGCCCCGAGAGGTAGCTGAGCAAGGTATGCGACAGCACCAGGAAGCGGAAGCCGACGTCGGCCTCCTTCCGGAAATGCCCCGGCTCCATCAGCATGTTGGCCAGGGTGGTGGACAGCGCCGCGTCGGCGTTGTGGGCGTTGCGCCGGGCCAGGCGGTAGGCCAGGTCATCGCGCTTGCCGTGGGCATACTGCTGCATGATCTGCCGCAGGTACACGCTGGCGCAGGCCAGGGTATTGGCCAGCGCCTTGTTCAGCCGCCGCCCCTGCCAGTCGGGGAGGAACAGGAACACCGCGAGGATGGCGATCAGGCTGCCGACCAGGGTATCGAACAGGCGCGGCAGGAACAGGCCATAGCCATCGCCGATCTGGTTGAAGCAGAACAGCACCATCAGGGTGATCGCGGCCGTGGCCAAGGTGTAGCGGGTGGTGCGGTTGACGAAGAACACCACCCCGGCGACCACGGCGAACAACGATTGGATGACCGGGTTGGGGAACAGGTCGAACAATGCCCAGCCCACCGTCAGGCCGACGGCGGTGCCGGCTATCCGCTGCACCAGCTTGCGCCGGGTCGCACCGTAGTTGGGCTGGCACACGAACAGCGTGGTGAGGATGATCCAGTAGCCTTGGGTGGGGTGGATCAGGTGCACCATGCCATAGCCGATCGACAGCGCCAGCGGCAGGCGCAGGGCATGGCGGAACAGCAGCGAAGTCGGCGTCAATTGGGTGCGCAGGCGGGTCCACACATCCTTCAGCGAGCGTGGCGAGCGGTCGAGCAGGCTGCTATCGCTGGTGTCGGCAAGGCTGTCCGGGTTGCTGGCGGCGCTGAGCAGGCGGTCGAGCGTCGCCAGGTTGGCCGCCAGCGCCCGCAGCGAGCGAAGCAGGCTACGCCAGGCCGGGTTGTTCTGCATGCGCAGGTGTTCCAGCGAGGCGTTGAGGTCTTCGAGGGCTTCGGGATAACCGCTGGCCAGCACGAACGGCTGGCGCAGGCGGATCGAGCGGGCCAGTTCCTGGCAGGACGAGCCCTGCTTGCGCAGCAGGCGTTGGCAGCGGAACATCACGTCGCTGTGGAAAAAAGCCTCGGTCAGGGCGTTGTAGGGATAGTGCGAGGCACTGACCCGTTCATGGATGTCCTGGGCCAGGAAGTACAGCTTGAGGTAGCGGCTGACCTTGGAGTTCGGCTGGCTGTTGCCCACCCGGTGCAGGATGATTTCCTTGGCCGCGTTGAGCGCCGCTACCACCTTGCCGTTCTGCTGGGCCAGCTCCAGGCGCCGGGCTTCGACGTCAAGGGTACGGATGGGTTCGAACAGGCTGGCCTTGAGCTTGAGGTAGCTGCCCAGCTCGAAAAACAGCTTGGCCAGGCTCTGCTGCACCGGCTGGTTGGAAAACAGCGCCTGCCACAGCACCGACAGCAGCCCGTACCAGGCCGCACCTGCCACCAGCAGCAATGGTTCGTGCCAGAAGTCGGTGACCTGGCCGCCGCGCTGGTCCACGCCGATCATGGTGTACACCGCAGTGATAAGGGTCGCTGAAGCGATGGCGCCATAGCGCTCGCCCAGGGCACCGAGCATGGTCAGGCCGAAGGCCGCCAAGGCCAGGGCAATGACGAATGCCCACGGGTAGGGGAACAGCAGTTCGACCGCCAGTGCGGCGATGGCAAAACACACCAGGGTGACGGCCAGGGCGCTGAGGCGACCCTGCCAGCTGTCATCGGTTTCGGCCAGGGCGCTGGCGATGATGCCGAGGAACAGCGGAATCAGCAGGGCCATTTCGTTCTGGTACCAGCACAGGGCCAGGCTGCCGGTGAGGGCGATGGTGACCCGGATGCTGTAGCTGAACTTGTCTTGACCCCACAGGCGACGCAGTGACTGACGGAACGAGCTCGATGACATGATGGCCTGCTAGGCAGTGATCAGAGAAATACCGTTCGAGGCCGTGTCATTGGGGCCGCTGTGCGGCCCATTCGCGGCACAAGGCCGCTCCTACAGTCGATCGCGTCCCCTGTAGGAGCGGCCTTGTGCCGCGAATGGGCTGCATGGCAGCCCCATGCGAATTTCGGCACTCCCAGCACGGGCCAGCAAGAAGCATTCCGTGCTGCTGAATGGATTCTACTCTACACGAACTGCGCCGCGGCGTTGGCGGAGGCCCAGGCCCACTGGAAATTGAAACCGCCCAGGTGGCCGGTCACATCCAGCACTTCACCAATGAAATACAGCCCGGGGCTCTTCAGCGATTCCATGGTCTTGGACGACACCTCGCGGGTATCCACGCCACCCAGGGTCACTTCAGCAGTGCGGTAGCCCTCGGTGCCGGCCGGCACCACTTGCCAGTTCGCCAGCTTTTCGGCGATCTGTGCCAGTTCCGCCGGGGTGTACTGCTTCATCGGCCTGGACTCGAACCACTGCTCGGCCAGCAGGTTGGCCAGCTTGCGGGTAAACACCTCACCCAGCACGGTCTTCAGCTCGGCGTTGGCGCGTTCGGCCTGCATCTGTTGCAGCCAGGTCAGTGCATCACGGTCGGGCAGCAGGTTGATCTCGACCGTGTCGCCGGCCTCCCAGAACGACGAGATCTGCAATATCGCCGGGCCGCTGAGGCCGCGGTGGGTAAACAGCAGGTTCTCGCGGAAGCTGGTGCCGTTGCAGCTGGCTGTGCAATCCAGCGAGGTGCCGGACAACTCGGTGCACAGTGCCTTCAGTTGGGGCTCGGTGATGGTGAACGGCACCAGCCCGGCGCGGGTCGGCAGCAGGGTGTGGCCGAACTGGCGGGCCACCTGGTAGCCGAAGCCGGTGGCACCCAGGGTCGGGATCGACAGGCCGCCGGTGGCGATCACCAGCGACTGGCAGGCGAACTGGCCGCCGCTGGTCTGCAGCAGGTAGCCGCCTTCGGTCTTCTCGATCTGCTCGATGCTGATGTGCATGCGGATCTCGGCGCCGGCCTCATCGCATTCGGCCAGCAGCATGTCGAGGATGTCACTGGCCTTGTTGTCGCAGAACAGCTGGCCGAGCTTCTTCTCGTGGTAGGCCACGCCATGCTTGCACACCAGCTCGATGAAGTCCCACTGGGTGTAGCGGGCCAGGGCCGACTTGCAGAAGTGTGCATTCTGCGAGAGGAAGTTGCCCGGCTCGGTATACATGTTGGTGAAGTTGCAGCGGCCGCCGCCGGACATGAGGATCTTCTTGCCCGGTTTGTTGGCGTGGTCGAGCACCAGTACCCGGCGGCCACGGCGGGCGCTGAGCTGGGCGCACATCAGGCCGGCGGCGCCGGCGCCGAGGATGATCACGTCGGTGGAGTGCACGGTGTTACCTCTTCAGGATTGCTGGGGGCTGCTTTGCAGCCCTTTCGCGACACAAGGCCGCTCCTACAGGAGTTTGCGATCCCCTGTAGGAGCGGCCTTGTGTCGCGAAAGGGCCGCAACGCGGCCCCAAAATTAGGTCAGACGATACGGACTTTCAGGGAGCGCCCCTTGATCTTGCCGCTGTTCAGGCGCTGCATGGCCTGCTTGGCCAGCGGTCGCTCCACGGCCACGAACGCCTGGAAATCGAAGATCGCAATCTTGCCCACCTGCTTGCCGGGGATGCCGGCATCACCGGTCAGCGCCCCGAGGATGTCACCGGGGCGCAGCTTGTCCTTGCGCCCGGCGGCGATGCACAGGGTGCTCATCAGCGGCAGCAGCGGCTCGCCACCCTTGTGCTTCAGGCTGTCCAGCTGGTCCCAGCGCAGCGGGCTCTTCTGCAGGTCTTCGATGGCCTGGGCGCGGTGGCCTTCGGCCGGTGCCACCAGGCTGACCGCAATACCTTTCTCGCCGGCACGGCCGGTACGGCCCACACGGTGCACATGGATTTCCGCATCACGTGCCAGTTCGACGTTGATGACCATGTCCAGGCCATCGATGTCCAGGCCGCGCGCGGCCACATCGGTAGCCACCAGCACCGAGCTGCTGCGGTTGGCGAACATGGTCAGCACCTGGTCGCGGTCGCGCTGCTCCAGGTCGCCATGCAGGGCCTGGGCAACGATGCCCTTGGCGGTCAGGTGGGCGACCACATCCTCGCACTGCTGCTTGGTGAAGCAGAACGCCACGCAGGACTGCGGCCGGTAGTGGCCGAGCACGCGGGTGACGGCCTCGAGGCGCTGTTGCGGGTCGATCTCGATGAAGCGCTGCTCGATCTGGTTGTCGGCGTGCAGGCTCTCGACCTTGACCTGTTGCGGGTTGCGCATGAAGTCGGCGGCCAGTTGCTTGATGCCGGCCGGGTAGGTGGCCGAGAACAGCAGGGTCTGGCGGCGCGACGGGGTCTTGCCGATGATGCTGGCGATGGCATCGAAGAAGCCCATGTCGAGCATGCGGTCGGCTTCGTCCAGCACCAGGGTGTTCAGCCCGTCGAGCACCAGGGTGCCCTTGTCCAGGTGCTGCTGGATGCGCCCTGGGGTGCCGACGATGATGTGTGCGCCGTGCTCCAGCGAAGCGATCTGCGGGCCCAGCGAAACGCCGCCGCACAGGGTCAGGATCTTGATGTTGTCCTCGGCGCGGGCCAGGCGGCGCAGCTCCTTGGCCACCTGGTCGGCGAGCTCGCGGGTGGGGCACAGCACCAGCGCCTGGCAACCGAAGTAGCGCGGGTTGATCGGGTTGAGCAGGCCGATGCCGAAGGCGGCGGTCTTGCCGCTGCCGGTCTTGGCCTGGGCGATCAGGTCCTGGCCCTTGAGGATGACCGGCAGGCTCTGGGCCTGGATTGGTGTCATCGAGGCATAGCCGAGGGCGTCCAGGTTGGCCAGCATGGCAGTGGACAGCGGCAAGGTGGCAAAGGCGGTGGATTCGGTGGTCACGAGGCGGGCCTGCGTTGCGAAGCGAAAAATGCCGCACAGTCTACCAGCCTCGTGGCCATTCGCCCTACGACTCCATGTGTTGTTCCGGACGACGGGCACGCCTTCCGTCCGTCGGCGACAGTTGCAGGAAGATCGCCGCCGCCAGCATGGCCATCACGCCGATGGTGACGAAGGTCAGCTGGAATGCGCCCAAGGTGGTTTCCACGCCGTCGGCGCTGCCGGCTGCGGTAAAGCCGCCGAGCAATGCACCCGCACACGCCACGCCCAGGCTCAGGGCCAGCTGCGCGACCACCGACAGCAGGCTGTTGCCGCTGCTGGCGCTGGCGTCGTCGAGGTCGATCAGGGTTACCGTGTTCATCGCGGTGAACTGCATCGAGTTGACCGCGCCGAGCAGGCCCAGCTGAATCAGCAGCACGGCATAGGGCGTCTGTTCGTCGACCAGCCCGAGGCTGGCCAGCAGCAGGCCCAGCAGCAGGGTGTTGCCGGTGAGGATGATGCGGTAGCCAAAGCGTTCGATCAGTGGTCGGGCAATCGACTTGGCCAGCATCGCCGCAGCCGCCAGCGGGATCATGCTCATGCCGGCCTGGGCCGGCGAGTAGCCCAGCGCCACTTGCAGCAGCAACGGCACCAGGAACGGCAGGGCGCCGCTGCCCAGGCGGGCGAACAGGTTGCCGAGGATACCGATGGCAAAGGTGCGCACGCGGAACAGGCTGGGCGAGAACAGCGGCTCTGGGTCGCGCCCGGCGCGCAGCCAGTAGGCCGCCAGGCAGGCCATGCCGGCGAACAGCAGCAACATCACCCGCAGGTGAGGCAGGTGCAGTTCGCCCAGGCCTTCCATGGCGATGGTGATCAATACCATCGCTGCGCCAAACAGCAGGAACCCGGGCCCGTCGAACGTGGTGCGCTCGGCGCCGCGCAGGTCGGGGATGAACTTCCACACGGCGTAGCAGCCGATCAGGCCGACCGGCAGGTTGAGCAGGAAGATCCAGTGCCAGCTCAGTATTTCCACCAACCAGCCGCCAACCGTAGGGCCCAGTAGCGGCCCGAGCAGGCCGGGGATGGTGATGAAGCTCATGATGCGCACCAGCTCGGTGCGCGGGTAGGCGCGCAGGACCACCAGCCGACCGACCGGCAGCATCAGCGCACCGCCCAGCCCTTGCACGACACGGGCAAAGATCAGGAAACCGAGGCTGTTGGCGGCGGCGCACAGCAGCGAGCCGAAGCTGAACAGCAGGATGGCGCTGAAGAAGATGCGCTTGGTGCCGAAGCGGTCGGCGATCCAGCCTGAGGCGGGGATCAGCAGGGCCACGGTGAGCATGTAGGCAATGATTACGCCCTGCATGCGCAGCGGGTCTTCGGCCAGCGAGCGGGCCATGGCTGGCAGTGCAGTGTTGAGGATGGTGCCGTCCAGGGACTGCATGAAGAAGGCGATGGCCACCACCCAAGGGATCCAGCGGGCGGTGACAGGGTCCAGCGGGGTGCGTTCGGGCATGACTTCCTCGTTTGTCAGTGCCGGCCTCTTCGCGGGTGAACCCGCTCCCACAGGGATATCACCACACTCAAGGGCAGTGGAGATCCTGTGGGAGCGGCTTTAGCCGCGAAAGGGCCGGTAAGTCCAGTCACAATGTCAGGGTCAGGCCTTTGACCAGTGCCCCCGGCAAATGACTCGACCCGGTACTGCGCTGTCCATAGGTACTGGTCGACAGAATCATCTCGCGCTCGCTTGTCAGGTCCTCCAGTTGGCTACCTAGCAAGCTGTACAGGCTGTCATCGAAGCGCATGGTGCTCACCGGGCCCTGGATCTGCCCGTTCTCCACCCAGAAGGTAGCGAAGCGGGTCAGCCCGGTCATGCGTGCCGCCGGCAAGTCGGAATAGTTCAGGTACCACAGGTTGCTGATGTACAGCCCGGTACCGAGCCGCTCCAGGATCTGCTCGCTCGGCAGGCTACCTGCTGCCAGGCTCAGCGCACACGGCGACTCGTAACTATCGGCGCCATTGGCCAGCAGCTCGAACTCGGCCGCACTGCGCGCACTGATCAATCGCTGCCGGGCCTCGCCTTGCTGGATCAACGGCACATCCAGGCGCGGCGAGCCTTCATCGGAAAACGCCGGGCTCAGCGAACCGCTGACCTGCTCGGTGAAGCTCACCAGCGGGCTCAGCCGCGCATCGCCGTTGTACAGGCGCTGCAGGGCGCTGTTGCCAGTGGCCAGGGCCTGTGCGGAAAAGCCGCCCCAGCACAGCATGCCGGCTATTTCGTCCATGGCCGCCGGGGCCAGGTAGGCACGGTAGCTGCCAGGTTTCAGCGTGACGGCAGGGCGGCCAAGGAAACCCAGCTGCTCCCGCGCCTGGCTCAGGCGTGCAGTGAAGTCGTCGGCGCTCCACACTTGCCCGGCATAATTGGCCTTCACCGCCTCGCCGTTTTCGTGGAACAGGCTCCAGTCGAAGTTGAAGCTGTTGGCCTGGTGCCAGCCGAAGGCCCCGAACGAGCTGGCGAAGCCCCGGCAGATGGGGCCGGCGGCGTAGATGCCGACAAGGTCCAGGTCGCCGGCTTCGCGCTCGAGCAAGGTCAGCACATCGCTCAGCTCGGGCAGCGGCTGCTCCTGCTGGCTGTGGCTGTGCCAGGCGCTTTCATCCAGGCGCAGGTACGGATCGACCGCCAGCAGTGGCAAGGTCTGGCGCAGTTGCTCCAGGGCCGTGACCAGGCGCTGGCTATCCAGTTGCGTGTCACCACTCAAGGTCACCTGTTGCTCTGCCTGGCGGCCATCGCGGATCAGCCGCAGTTGCGCGCCGGCCTGGTTCACGGTGCCGGCCTGGCGCACCTTGGCATGGTTGAAACGCACGAATTGCGACTGTTCGGCGCTGTAGCCGAGGGTGAACTGTTCGCCCGTCTGCAGGGCTTTGCGTACATCCCCGACCAGGGTTTCGAAAGCGTGTTTCATCAGGCGTCTCCTCCGAATACGTCGATCTGGCGGAACACGCAGGCCGGCGAGGCGTGGCCGACCCGCACCACCTGGTTGGGTTCGCCCTTGCCGCAGTTGGGCGTGCCCAGCACCTGGAAGGTACTGCTGTCGCCGACCGCCGCCAGGTTGCGCCAGAACTGCGCGGAGATGCCGCGGTAGTTGGGGTTCTTGACGATGCCCTTGAGCTCGCCGTTTTCGATCAACTGCCCCCATTCACAGCCGAACTGGAACTTGTTGCGCGCATCGTCGATGGACCAGGAACGGTTGGTGCGCATCAGGATGCCGTGCTCGATGCCCTTCACCAGCTGATCCAGGCTCTGGTCGCCCGGCTCGATGTTGAGGTTGGCCATGCGGTCGATCGGCGCACGGTTCCAGCCGCAGGCGCGGCTGTTGGCCACGCCGTCGAGGCCGGAGCGGAACTGCGACAGCGCACCACCCAGCGGGCGCAGCAGCAGGCCATCGCGGATCAGGAACTGCTTGCTGGCCGGGGTGCCGTCATCATCGAAGCTGTAGCTGGCCAGCTCTTCGCCGATGGTCGGGTCGAAGGTCACGTTGAGCAGCGCGGAGCCGTACTGCAGGTGGCCGAAGTCACCGGCCTTGACGAAGCTGGTGCCGGCGTAATTGCGCTCGTCGCCGAGAATGCGGTCCATCTCCAGCGGGTGGCCGATGGATTCGTGAATCTGCAGCATCATCTGGTCCGGCATCAACAGCAGGTCGCGCGGGCCGCTGGGGGTGTTCGGTGCCAGTAGCAGCTGCAGCGCCTCGTCGGCCACCCGGCGGGCAGCCCCGACCAGGCCACAGCGCTCGATGATCTCGAAGCCGCCCTGCTGGCCGAAGTTGTCGCGGCCCAGGCTGCGGCTCTGGCTGTCCTGGCCATCGCTGGCGGTCACGCCCAGGCCCGGGAACAGGAAGCGCTGGGCGTGGCGCAGCTCGGCGCCGGCCGAGTTCAGGTAGGTCTGCTCGACCAGGCTCAGGCCCAGGCTGGCCTGCCAGTCCACCAGGCGGCTGTCCTTGGGCACGCTGGCCGATTCGGCAGCGAGCAGGCCGAGGCAGTCGGCGAGGTTGGGCACGGGTTGGTCGAAGTTGGGCGAAATGTGGTCGTGGCGTGCGCTGGTCACCGGTTGCTCGCGCAGGTCCAGCAGGTTGTACCGGGCGATCTGGCGGGCCAGTGCCTCGGCGTGCTCCAGGGCACGCTGCAGGCCGGCCTGGGACAGGTCGGCGGTGGCGGCATAGGCTTCCACGCCATTCACCCGCACGGTGAGCATGGCGCCCTCGTCCTGGCTGAAGAAGGGTGGTTCCGCGACGTTGCGGCGAACCGACAGAGCCTGGTGCGACTGTTTCACATGGCGCAGGGAAAACAACTCGGCCGTACTGCGCAGCGCGGCAAAGCGCTGGCGCAGCAGGGCGCTGGTATCGAACATGTGGAAGCCTCCGTGTACACGGTGGCTCCCCCTTAGAACCACTCGTCCTGCATGGTGAGGCAAGTGTCGTCGCGTGCCTCGAGCAATGCCAGCTCATTATGGCAGCCAGGTACTTCCCAGGTCAGGAAATAAAGTGCGGTCAGCAAGGGCCTGGTGTTGCAGGTCCATCCTTGCGGATGGTGGCCTTCAACATTTCGTTCAGATGCGACGCAACATGGTGAGTGGTGTCCGTGAGCAGGTAGACGTGATGCTCGGCGAGCGCGGGGAAGCCCATGCCTTCCACGTACGCAAGTGATGTATCACCACTGTCCAGCCCCTCGACAATACCGACTGCCAGGCCGCTCCTCATGCAGGCTAGTACCGCATGCCAGTTGGCGCTTTCCAGCAGGATACGGTACGCAATGCCGTGTACCTTCAGTGCCTGCAAGGCTGCCTCCCTGTACGGACAGCCCTTCAGTTGCAGTGCCAGCGGCAAGGGGCGGCCAGGGTCGTAGTGGAAACCAGGGGCCGCAGCCCAGCGAGGTCTGGTCGAGCGAAGCCACTCCCCTTGTTCACAGGCCTCACTGCTGACCGCCACTGCCAAGTCCAGGCGCTGTCGCGCAAACAGCTCGATGAGCTCTGCGCTGGACCGCGCTACGGCCTCCAGTTCCAGCTTCGGATTACTGGCTACGAAAACTGGCAGGAAATCGCTCATGAGGCTGGCTGCATATCCGTCTGGTACCCCAAGGCGGACCTTGCCGGTCATCTGCTGGGGCGACAACGTAGCCAGCAGCCTGTCATGGGCCATCAGAAAACGTGTCGCTTCAACCAGCAGGTGTCGACCCGCCGGGGTCAGTTCTACTGATTGGTTGCTGCGAGCAAACAGCTGCTGCCCGATCTGTTCCTCCAGCTTCTGTATTTGCGTCGTCACCGCCGATGGGCTGCGATGGACATAGTCGGCGGCATCCTTGAAGCGGCCCAGCCGGGCTACTGCCTGGAAGGTTCTGAGTACGTTGATGTCGAGGCCTTTCCCCATTGAACCACCTGATTTAGCCGGATCGAACCAGCGCTTCGATTTAATCAACTGTACAGGCTTTATACCCCCTCTTACTGTGTGGGCAAGGCATAGCTACCCCCGAAATTGCAAAGGAATGATACGGATGAGCCTGAACGACTTCGTTGTAGATGCACTCGTGCGCACCCCCTCGTACCAGAACTCGCGGCTATGGACTGTCGAGAACCATGAGAAGTACTCGACCCTGGACCAGCCTGAGCTCCACCCCGAAGGCGGGAATCGTTTTAACCACGAAATATTTCTGCTCATGCGCGCCTTGAATGAACAAGGCGTGGGCGAGGACGGGCTTTGTGCCGACGCACGGGGGCAGGGTGCGCTCAAAAGTGTCATCGGCAGTGTTGCCGAGCGGTTGGCGGCGCTGAGCAGTGGGCGCCGACTGCACTACGTCGAGCTGGGCCCCGAGCCGATCAAGAGCACCTGCTTGCTGAAGCGAATAGCCCAGACTTCAAGCTCCATCCGCTACACCGCCATCGATATCAACCAGACCTCGGAACCCGCGATGAGCGATGCTGTGCGTCCCATCGTGCAAGCCGAAGGCAGTTTCAATTACATCGCCGCTGATTATCGTACCGTTACTCATGAAGCTTTGCGTCATGATCAAGAGCTCACCCTGATCACACTGCTTGGTTTTCAGGAGGGTAATGAGCTGCCCGTGAGCACGGGTAGACTGATCCGTAACCTTGCCGGTGAGACCACCTACATTCTTTCGGAAATGCAGGTCTACGAAGAAGGCCTGGAGCGGCCCATTCTTGAGTTCTACGCCAACCCCAACATGCTGCAGTTCTCTCGAATGGTTGCGCTGCAACAAGGCTTTACCCCGTCGGGCGAGCACGAAGCCATCCTCGTGCCTTTACGAATTCTGGATGAATCCGTCCATGTGGCCGTGACCCTGCAGCCTGTGCAGCGCCTGCGGCAACATGGGTACCTGCTGACCAACATCTGCCTCAAATACACGCCCGAACAGTTCCGTCGCATCAGAGCCCGGCACTGCAACTGCAGTGTGGTAGACGAGTTCGCCAGTGGGGACGGCTCGGTGCGCTATCAAATCGCGAAGTACCTCCAGTAGCGACCACCAACAGGGACTGACACTTCATGAACCACTCAGATACCTTACCCTTGTTCGAGCGCGGCGTAGGCCGCGTGAAGCTGGCGCTCAAGTCAACGTTGAAGCGCACGCCGCGAGCTTCGTCGATCTGCCTGGGCGAGCAGGTTGCCTGGCGGGATGATCTGCTTCGACGACAAGGGCCCACCGTCACGGACACCCGAACGCTGGGGGAACTGGGTTATAGCCGAAGCCCACACTCGAAAGTTGCGGTAGATGCCATCACGGGGGTCGCTGTCGTCCATCGGTTGTTCACGCTCGAGGGCGTCGCGGCCTTGCAAGACATCTGCGCCCGCCTGGAGGAAGGGGCGGGCGACAGCGACTGGATCATTTCCCGGCGCACACGAGGGGTGACGGGGCTTTCGTCGTTCATCAACGACATGATGTGCAGTCGCTCATTCCTGCTTGCCATCTCGCGCATCGCTGGCGTGCCGCTCGTGCCTTACCCCATGCTCAATGCCCGCTCGCAGATCAACTACTACTACCCCAAGCCTGTCGAGCAACAGCAGCAACTGGGTATGTGGCATACGGACGGCACCAATTATGTGCTGAACATCGTGCTGTCGGGGCCGGCCGATTACAGCGGTGGCGAGTTCCTGTTCCACAACGGTACTGTCGATACCTTTGATGCTCTGGATTACCGCACCTTCGAAACCGCACGCCTGGACGAGCCCGGCGATGCCTTGTTCATCTATGGCAGCCGCCTGTTCCACGGCGTTCGCCCGGTGCTCAGCGGGCGGCGCATGTCACTGGTGTTGTCCTTCCATTGCCCTTACTTCGGTGACGACTCCAACCGCTTCTGGCACCTAGCCTCCGACGACGGCATTCCCGCGACCATCCCCAACTGGTTGGGGTTGCGCTGGGCCCTGCAGCGATCAGCTGCTCGACAATACGCACGTATAGGCATCCAGCCGATTACGTTCGAGGAATTGCATCACATAGGGGCGTGAATATGCCAAGCAGTGCGCCATACCTGATCCTGCTGCAAGTCATTTTTGTCCTTTCCTGGAGTTCGGGCTTCATTGGCGCCCGGCTGGGCACGGAGGACGCTGGTGCAATAAACCTGCTGTTCTGGCGCTTTTTGCTGGTCTGCATCTGCCTGTTGCCCTTTGTCTTGCACCGACTGCGTGTACTGTCGTGGGCGCAGATACGTTACAACGCCGTGATCGGTTTTCTGGCCCAGTTTGCCTACCTGGTCAGCGTTTACATCGCCATCCGCGGCGGCCTGCCGGCGGGTATTGCTGCCATCATTTGCGCCTTGCAGCCATTGATCACGGCATCGATGAGCAGCAGGGACCACGGTGAACGCAGTGGCCGGCAGGAGTGGCTGGGGCTTGTGCTTGGGTTTGCGGGCGTCAGCGTAGTCATTCTGGGTGAGTACAGCCTGTCGACAGCCCGGCTTGAATTCTGGCTGTACGCTCTGCCGCTGATCGCTGCCATCACGCTGTCCATCGCCACGCTTTACCAGCGACGGCAATCGGTTCTGGAGACAGACCACAGCAAGGACGGTTTGCTGATGCCACTGTTTCTGCAATCGACCGCGACGCTGGTGTTGCTCACCGCTACAGGCTTGCCGTTGGGCTTGATCGAAGTGCCTGCCAGCACCCAGGCCTGGGTGGCTGTCGCCTGGCTGACACTGTTCTCAACGTTCATCGCCTATTTGAGCCTGTGGATATTGCTGACCAAGCTGACCGCGACCCGCGTGTCGGCGCTGGTTTATCTGGAACCGCCAGTGACATTGTTATGGGCTGCGTTGATGTTCGGCGACGCGATTCATTGGACAGCCTACCTGGGCATTGCGGTAGTCGCTGCAGGAATCGCTATTGCTCGCAACCCCCGCAGCTCGGCATCGCCCGCCAAGTGTACTCAGTGATTCTTCACAGGTGCTGTCTAGAACCACTCCTCTTGCATGGCGAGGCAGGTGTCGTCGCGCGCCCCGAGCAATGCCAGCTCATTATGGCAGCCCGGTACTTCCCAGGTCAGGAAATAACGCGCGGCCTGTAGCTTGCCGAGGTAGAAGTCGCGGTCGGCAGGGTTGCCCTTGAGCAGGCCAAGCTCGGCATGAATCGCCTGCTCCAGCCAGCGCCAGCCGATCACGCAGTGGCCGAAGGCCTTGAGGTACAGGGCGGAGTTGGCCAGGGTACCGGCGACCTTGCCTTCGGCCAGGTCGCCAAGCAAGGTCAGGGTCACACCTTGCAGGCGGTTGACCAGTTGCTCCAGCGGCTGGCGCAGTGGGTCGAGGTTCGGGTGGTGGCTGGCGCTTTCGCCGGTGGCGGCGATCAGGCGGATCAGCTGTTTGAGGCCGGCACCATTGTTCTGCGCCAGTTTGCGGCCGAGCAGGTCGAGCGACTGGATACCCTCGGTACCCTCGTGGATCGGGTTCAGGCGGTTGTCGCGGTAGTACTGCTCCACCGGGTATTCGCGGGTGTAGCCGTGGCCGCCGAGGATCTGGATCGCCAGTTCATTGGCCTTGAGGCAGAAGGCCGAGGGCCAGGACTTGACGATCGGGGTCAGCAGGTCGAGCAGCTCCTGCGCCTGCTTGCGGGCGCTGCCGTCGCTGGCAGTCTGGGTGTCGTCGAACAGGCGCGCGGCATACAGGCCCAGGTCGAAGGCGCCTTCCACGTAGGCCTTCTGTGCCAGCAGCATGCGTTTTACATCAGTGTGTTCGATGATCGGCACTGCCGGGCTGTGCGGGTCCTTGTTGTCCGGCAGCCTGCCCTGCGGGCGCTGGCGGGCGTATTCCAGCGAATACAGGTAGCCGGCGTAGCCGAGCATCACTGCGCCCATGCCGACACCGATGCGTGCCTCGTTCATCATCTGGAACATGCAGGCCAGGCCCTGGTGCGGCTGGCCGACCAGGTAGCCGACGCACTGGCCGTTGTCGCCGAAATTCAGCGCGGTGGAGGTGGTGCCGCGCCAGCCCATCTTGTGGAACAACCCGGCCAGCAGCACATCGTTGCGCGGGCCACGGCTGCCATCTTCGCTGACCAGATACTTGGGCACGATGAACAGCGAGATGCCCTTCACGCCGGGCGGAGCATCCGGCAGCTTGGCCAGCACCATGTGCACGATGTTCTCCGACAACTCGTGATCACCACCGGAGATGAAGATCTTGTTGCCCTTGAGCCGATAGCTGCCGTCACCGACAGGTTCGGCACGGGTGCGGATATCGGCCAGTGACGAGCCAGCGTGGGGTTCGGTCAGGGCCATGGTGCCGAAGTAGCGGCCTTCGATCATCGGCTGCAGATACAGGCGTTTCTGTTCATCGCTGCCGAAACTCTCGATCAGGTTGGCCGCGCCCATGGTCAGGAACGGGTAGGCCGTGGTGCCGGCGTTGGCGGCCTGGAAGTGGGCGAAGCAGGCCTGCGAGACCAGGCTCGGCAGCTGCATGCCGCCGACTTCGAAGTCGCGGTTGGCGTTGAGGAAGCCGGCTTCGAGAAAGGCGTCGACGGCGGGTTTCACTTCGGGGATCAGTTCGGCGCGGCCATCCACGTAGCGCGGCTCGTTTTCGTCGGCCTTGCGGTTGTGCGGGGCGAAGAACTTTTCGGCGATGGTGCGGGCAGTTGATAGCGCCGCATCGAAGGTTTCGCGGCTGTGCTCGGCGAAGCGCGGGCGTTGGGTCAGGGCCTCGGCGTCGAGGACTTCGTAGAGTTCGAAGGCGAGGTTGCGGGGGCTGAGCAGGGTCTCGGGCATGGTCGCGGTCCTGAGGCGGGATGCTGCGAGTGTAGGAGGGTGGTGGGGTGGGGGACAGGTTAATAGGTTTGGGTGATATGGGTTGAGAACACCGGGATGTCTGGTGGTTGGTCGCACAGCTCACGCGGGGGCAGTTGTTGTTTTGCCTGTTCGGGCCCTTTCGCGGGTAAACCCGCTCCCACAAGTACTGCGCAGCCGCAGCCATCAACGCTGCACCTGTAGGAGCGGGTTTACCCGCGAAAGGACCGGAACAGGCGCAGGAAAATGTAGAGACGTTTCCTACAAGTCAGAGCGGAACTGGACTACTGCGGATCGAATGCCATTTGGCCTTGAATGCGTGCTTTGGTGTTCGCAATGAGGCTTTTCTGATGAGTGATGTCCACAAGAACGACTTGAATGATTTCGAGGGCAAGCAATTTCCCTTCTTCGTAGTCTCGCCCCTGAAGTTTGGCCTAATGACCTTCTTCACCCTTGGTTTTTACTGGCTGTATTGCTTTTATCAGAGCTGGAAGCTGCATGGAGTGAGGACAGGAGAAAAGGTCAGCCCATTCTGGCGAAGCGCTTTTGCAGTGTTCTTCATCTACCCGTTATTGAGAAGGGTGAATGATCATATTCGCGAGTCAGGCAGAACCTACCCTTGGTCCATTCTGGGGCTCACGCTGGGCTACTACGGTATGTGTGCTGCCTGGGTGGCTGCCAGTGTGATTCTGGATGATCAGTTGTGGGCGGCGTATTTTGCGGGTGTAGTCATTCAAGCAGCTTGGTTGGTCATTCTGGTGCCTATGCAGAAAGGCGCGAATTTCAGCGCGGGGGATGAGGCAGGGGTGGCCAACAGCCGTTTCACGCTGGCCAATTGGTTGTGGATGCTGCTGGCTGCCGTAATTACAGCAGCGCAGCTGTTTGCTTTGATCACACTTTCGTCCATGGTTTGAGCAGCGTCGCAGCAGAATTTGCCGGGGCCGCTTTGCGGCCCTTTCGCGGCGAAAGGCCGCCCCTACGAAGCTCGGTATTCCGGCGTGGTTCGAAGAGGGAGCATATTGAAGAACTCGAACTTGAGCTGGCATGCGATCGCTTTCCTGTTTTGGGGAGGCATGGACGCGTTCTACATCTGCTTTTATGTCTTCCGCAGTACGGAGCGAGGTGCCATACCTTTCTGGACGGATTTCAAGGATGCATTGAGCAACATGCAGGTCTGGGGAGGAGGGCTAGAGCTAATCGTCTGGCTAGGCCTGATTCTGCAGCTTTCGTTGATAGCGACCTGCGGGTTGTTTCTTATGCGTTGCCGGTTAGCTGTCTACTTGGCGATGGTGCAGATCCCCTTTCGCATCTTTTTTATCGTTCCGTCGATATCCATAATCCTGTTGTTGCCGATGCTGGCTTCCAGTATCAGTAACTCGGTGTGGATTGGGCTGATGCTGACTTCGGAGGCAGGGAAAGGCTGGTGCCTATTGTGGCTCTGGCGAAAGCGCGGGTAACGGCGTGCACCGGGTTTTTTGGATTTCTCTACCCATGCACCGCTGCCACCCTCTTGCTTGACAGCAGGTGGTGATAGTTCCTGATCCACCCCTGAACGCAGATTCACTCGAAGATCCTAATCTAGGTCGCGAACTTCGCACTGAGGCTTAATGATGTGTCGCCTGAGCCGGCCCTTTCGCGGGCATGCCCGCTCCCACAGGTACGGTGCAAGTCATGAAGCTTGTGGTGATCCTGTGGGAGCGGGCGCGCCCGCGAATAGGCCCGGCCAGGCACTCGAGAATTATCAGGGGGCAATGAGGGTTTGGCTTCAGGTTGAATGAACACCTGTCAGCCCAACCCCAGCCCCCATAAAAAAAAGGAGAGCCGAAGCTCTCCTTTTTCGTTAACAACCCTCAGCGTTAGCCAATGGTCATCAGGCTGGCATTACCACCGGCAGCAGCAGTGTTCACACTCACTGCCCGCTCGATCACCAGGCGCTCCAGCGCAATCTGGTGGTCGCCGCTGGACAGCCCGTGCACACCCACGATCGCCCCGGCACGTTTGGCCACCTGCTGGCACACGCCGCGCAGCTGGTCCGAGTCGCCATGGTGGATCACGGCGTCGAACGCCACTTCATCCTTGTTCCAGTCCGCCACCAGCTTGACCTTGGCCTGCAGCTCTCGCGGCAGGCGGGCACGCAGGGCTTTGCCCGGCTCGCCGTCCGCCCATACCGCCGAGCTGCCAACGGCCAGCACTGCGGCGAACTGCGCCAGCAGGTCGGCTTCGTTGTCGGCCAGGCACAGCACGTGCTCACGCGGCAGGATGGTGTAGCTGTTGCGCTCGCCGGTCGGGCCTGGCAACAGGCGGGCGATGCCGCTCTGCGACTGGCTGGCGAACTGGCTGCACAGCGCGGCCAGGTCGGCCAGCTGGTTGCTCTCGGCCCAGGCCTTCAGGCCATGCAGTGGCTTGATCAGCTGTTCGTGCAGGGCGCGGTCAGGCTTGCCTTCGCCGTCCTGCTGCTGGAAGTGGCGGCCAATCGCGTCGGCCGGGCGGGTCGACAACAGGCGGTACAGGTACAGCGGGCCGCCGGCTTTCGGGCCGGTGCCGGACAGGCCTTCACCACCGAACGGCTGCACACCCACCACTGCACCGACGATGTTGCGGTTGACGTACATGTTGCCGGCGTTGGCGGTTTCCACCACCTTGGCGATGGTCTCGTCAATGCGGGTGTGCACGCCGAGGGTCAGGCCGTAGCCGGAGTTGTTGATCTGCTCGATCAGCTGGTCCAGGTTGCGACGGTTGTAGCGCACCACGTGCAGCACCGGGCCGAAGATTTCACGCTTGAGCTCGTCGAAGCTTTCCAGCTCGATCAGGGTCGGCATGACGAAGGTGCCGCGCTTGAGCTCGGCAGCATCGGCAATGGCCACCTGGTAGACCGAGCGACCTTTCTCGCGCATGCCCTGGATGTGCTTCTCGATGCCGGCCTTGGCTTCGGCGTCGATCACCGGGCCAATGTCTACGGCCAGGCGGTCCGGGCAGCCCAGGCGGCTTTCGGCCATGGCGCCCTTGAGCATTTCGATCACGCGGTCGGCGGAGTCTTCCTGCAGGCACAGCACGCGCAGTGCTGAGCAACGCTGGCCGGCGCTGTCGAAGGCCGAGGACACCACATCGATCACTACCTGCTCGGTCAGTGCCGAGGAGTCGACGATCATCGCGTTCTGGCCACCGGTTTCGGCGATCAGCGGGATCGGGCGGCCCTGGTTGTCCAGGCGGCCGGCGACGTTGCGCTGCAGCAGGCGGGCCACTTCGGTGGAACCGGTGAACATCACGCCCTTGACGCGCTCGTCACCCACCAGGCCGGCACCGACGGTTTCACCGCGGCCTGGCAGCAGTTGCAGCACGCCTTCAGGGATGCCGGCTTCCAGCAGCAGGCGCACGGCCTGGGCAGCGATCAGCGGGGTTTGCTCGGCCGGCTTGGCCAGCACCGGGTTGCCGGCTGCGAGCGCTGCGGCTACCTGGCCGGTGAAGATCGCCAGCGGGAAGTTCCATGGGCTGATGCACACCACCGGGCCCAGCGGGCGGTGGGCGTCGTTGCTGAAGTCGTTGCGTGCCTGCACCGCGTAGTAGCGCAGGAAGTCCACGGCTTCACGCACTTCGGCGATGGCGTTGGCGAAGGTCTTGCCCGCTTCGCGGATGAGCAGGCCCATCAGCGGCTGGATTTCGGCCTCCATCAGGTCGGCGGTGCGCTCCAGAATGGCAGCGCGCTCGGCCGGCGGAGTGGCCTGCCAGATCGGTGCTGCATTCAGTGCGCACTGGATGGCGTTGTCGACGTCGGCGACCGTGGCTTCCTGAACATGGCCGACCACGTCGCGGTGGTCCGCCGGGTTCAGCACCGGTGCGGCTGCGCTTTCGCTGGCGGCGCAGGCCAGCAGTGGCGTGGCTTTCCAGTCGTTGTGAGCGGTGGCCAGCATGGCGCAGGACAGCGATGCCAGGCGGTGTTCGTTGGCCATGTCGATGCCGGCCGAGTTGGCTCGCTCGCTGCCATACAGTTCACGCGGCAGCGGGATGCGTGGGTGCGGCAGGCCGATGCTGCCTTCCTGGGTGCCCATGCGCTCGATGCTGGCGACCGGGTCGGCGACCAGTTCCTGGATGGAGATCGAGTGGTCGGCGATGCGGTTGACGAACGAGGTGTTGGCGCCGTTTTCCAGCAGGCGACGCACCAGGTAGGCCAGCAGCGTTTCGTGGGTGCCGACCGGTGCATAGACGCGGCACGGACGGTTCAGCTTGCCTTCGGAAATCTTGCCGACCACCTGCTCGTACAGTGGCTCGCCCATGCCGTGCAGGCACTGGAACTCGTACTGGCCCGGGTAATAGTTCTGACCGGCAATGTGGTAGATGGCCGACAGGGTGTGGGCGTTGTGGGTGGCGAACTGCGGGTAGATGGCTTCTGGCACGGCCAGCAGCTTGCGGGCGCAGGCGACGTAGGACACGTCTGTGTACACCTTGCGGGTGTAGACCGGGTAGCCTTCCAGGCCTTCGACCTGGGCGCGCTTGATTTCGCTGTCCCAGTAGGCGCCTTTCACCAGGCGGATCATCAGGCGGTGGCGGCTGCGCTTGGCCAGGTCGATGACATAGTCGATCACATACGGGCAGCGCTTCTGGTAGGCCTGGATGACGAAGCCGATACCGTTCCAGCCGGCCAGCGAAGGCTCGAAGCACAGGCGCTCGAGCAGGTCGAGCGACAGCTCCAGGCGGTCGGCTTCTTCGGCGTCGATGTTCAGGCCGATGTCGTACTGCTTGGCCAGCAGGGTCAGCGACAGCAGGCGCGGGTACAGCTCTTCCATCACGCGCTCGTACTGGGCGCGGCTGTAGCGCGGGTGCAGCGCCGACAGCTTGATCGAGATGCCCGGGCCTTCATAGATGCCACGGCCATGGGAGGCCTTGCCGATCGAGTGGATGGCCTGTTCGTAGGACGCCAGGTACTTCTGTGCGTCGTGCTCGGTCAGTGCGGCTTCGCCGAGCATGTCGTAGGAATAGCGGAAGCCCTTGGACTCGAAGCGGCTGGCATTGGCCAGGGCTTCGGCGATGGTTTCGCCGGTGACGAACTGCTCGCCCATCAGGCGCATGGCCATGTCGACGCCCTTGCGGATCATCGGCTCGCCGCTCTTGCCGATGATGCGGGTGAGCGAGGAGGTGAGGCCGGATTCGTTGTGGGTGGATACCAGCTTGCCGGTCAGCAGCAGGCCCCAGGTGGCGGCGTTGACGAACAGCGACGGGCTGTTGCCCAGGTGCGGCTGCCAGTTCCCGGTGCTGATCTTGTCGCGGATCAGCGCGTCACGGGTGCCTTTGTCGGGGATGCGCAGCAGGGCTTCGGCCAGGCACATCAGTGCCACGCCTTCCTGGGACGACAGCGAGAATTCCTGCAGCAGGCCCTGAACGATGCCGGCACGACCGCCAGCGCTCTTCTGGTTACGCAGTTTTTCGGCGATGCCGGCGGCCATCTTGTTGGTCGCTTCGGCCAGCGGGGCGCTCAGGCGCGCCTGCTCCAGCAGCATCGGTACCACTTCCTGCTCGGGGCGGCGGTAGGCGGCGGTGATCGCCGAGCGCAGCACCGACTGCGGCAGGATGCTCTCGGCGAACTCGAGGAAGCACTGGTGGCTGTGGTCAGGTTGGACCTCACCGGCGTCGTCGGCCAGGTTGCTGGCATGGCCGTTGAGTTCGGTCAGGGTGGCACCACCCTCGAGCTTCTCCAGGTAGTTGAAGATCGCTTGCTTGATCAACCAGTGCGGGGTGCGGTCAATCGACTGCGCAGCTGCCTTGAGTCGCTCACGGGTCGGGTCATCGAGTTTGACCCCAAGGGTGGTCGTCGCCATTTCTTATCCTCGTTATTGCCACGGTTGTGGCCTAAGCTGACGCCAAGAGTAGCTGTAGGACAATTCGGGTGCAACCAGGTGCAACCCGAATTTTTCATGGAAAAGGTGCAACTCGTCCGACCGTCATTTCCATGCTCGGAAAAGGGTCGTTTTCGGTGAGTTTTATTCTGAAAAGCGGGCTTTTTGCTCCAAAAAGGAGCAAAAAATCAGTTTTGTCTGAAAATGCACGAGAAGGTGCAACTTGCAAATGAAAAATGGTTGCACCCGCTTTGCGTTGTTGCATACGATTCGCCGCCTGGGTGCAACCGCCATGGCTGCGGTTGTGCATGACATAAAAACAAACGCCAGGGCACACGCATGGGCAATCCACTAACGATCACTTTCGTGGTCTATATCGCGGCAATGGTGCTGATCGGCTTCGCCGCCTATCGCTCCACCAATAACCTTTCCGACTACATCCTTGGCGGTCGCAGCCTGGGTAGCGTGGTCACCGCGCTTTCCGCCGGCGCTTCCGACATGAGCGGCTGGCTGCTGATGGGCCTGCCGGGCGCCATCTATTTCTCCGGCTTGTCCGAAGCCTGGATTGCCATCGGCCTGACCGTCGGCGCCTACCTGAACTGGTTGTTCGTCGCTGGCCGTCTGCGCGTGCAGACCGAGCACAACGGCGATGCACTGACCCTGCCGGACTACTTCTCCAGCCGCTTCGAAGACAACAGCGGCGTGCTGCGGATCATCTCGGCCATCGTGATCCTGGTGTTCTTCACCATCTACTGCGCCTCCGGCATCGTTGCCGGTGCCCGTCTGTTCGAGAGCACCTTCGGCATGCCGTACGAAACCGCCCTGTGGGCCGGTGCTGCTGCGACCATCGCCTACACCTTCATCGGTGGCTTCCTGGCGGTGAGCTGGACCGATACCGTGCAGGCTTCGCTGATGATCTTTGCGCTGATCCTTACTCCGGTGATCGTGCTGATCTCCACTGGCGGCTTCGATACCACCTTCGCTGCCATCGATGCGGTCAACCCGGCCCACTTCGACATGTTCAAGGGCGCCACCTTCATTGGCATCATCTCGCTGATGGGCTGGGGGCTGGGCTACTTCGGTCAGCCGCACATCCTGGCGCGTTTCATGGCTGCCGACTCGGTGAAGTCGATCGCCAACGCCCGTCGTATCTCCATGACCTGGATGATCCTTTGCCTGGTCGGTACCTGCGCCGTGGGCTTCTTCGGCATCGCCTACTTCTCGGCGCATCCTGACCTGGCAGGCCCGGTCAGCGAGAACCACGAGCGGGTGTTCATCGAGCTGGCCAAGATCCTGTTCAACCCGTGGATCGCCGGTGTGCTGCTGTCGGCCATCCTGGCTGCGGTGATGAGTACCCTGAGCTGCCAGCTGCTGGTTTGCTCCAGTGCCCTGACCGAAGACTTCTACAAGGCGTTCCTGCGCAAGAACGCTTCGCAGGTCGAGCTGGTGTGGGTCGGCCGCCTGATGGTGCTGGCCGTCGCCCTGATCGCCATCGCCATGGCCGCAAACCCGGAAAACCGCGTGCTGGGCCTGGTGGCTTACGCCTGGGCCGGCTTCGGTGCTGCCTTTGGTCCGGTGGTGCTGATTTCGGTACTGTGGAAAGGCATGACCCGTAACGGCGCATTGGCCGGTATCGTGGTGGGCGCACTGACCGTGATCCTGTGGAAGAACTTCGACACCCTCGGGCTGTACGAAATCATCCCGGGCTTCCTGTTCGCCAGCATCGCCATCTTCGTGGTGAGCAAGCTGGGCAGCCCGTCGCAGGCAATGGTCAAGCGCTTCGAGACTGCTGATGCGGCGTATCACGCTGACAAGTAATACCCGTTGAGTCGGCGGCGCCTGCTTCGCGGGTGAACCCGCTCCTACAGGGATTGCACAGAACTCAAATTCTGTGAGGTGCCTGTGGGAGCGGGTTTACCCGCGAAGAGGTCACCGCCGATCAGCAGCCAGGCCTGACTCCGCCTGCAAGGCAAGGTAAACTTGCCACCCCCGCAGGAGTTGCCATGAACTATCGTCACGCCTTCCACGCCGGCAACCACGCCGACGTCCTCAAACATATCGTGCTGACCCGCCTCATCGCCCTGATGTCGCGCAAGGAGCAGCCGTTCGCCTACATCGATACCCATGCAGGGCTCGGTCTTTACGACCTGCAGGGCGACCAGGCAACCCGCACCGGCGAGTACCTGGAGGGTGTCGCCCGCCTGTGGAATCGCGATGACCTGCCGGCCATGGCCGACGACTATCTGCGTATCATCAAGCGCCTGAATGCCGATGGCGAGCTGCGCTACTACCCTGGTTCGCCCGAGCTGGCCCGCCGCCTGATGCGCCAGCAGGACCGCGCCCTGCTCAACGAGAAGCATCCCGAGGACGGGCCGCTGCTCAAAGAGAACATGAAGAAAGACCCACGCGTGGTCGTGCACCTGGGCGAAGGCTGGCATGTGCCGCGGGCCTTGCTGCCCGTGCAGGAAAAGCGCGCGATCATGCTGATCGACCCGCCGTTCGAGCAGGCTGACGAGCTCAAGCGCTGCACTACCGCCATGAAAGAGGCGATCAGTCGCATGCGCCAGACCGTCGCGGCCATCTGGTACCCGATCAAGGACCAGCGTTCGCTGACCCGCTTCTACCAGGACCTGACCAGCACCGGCGCACCGAAACTGCTGCGGGTCGAGTTGTATGTGCACCACCAGGACAGCCCGCAGGGGCTCAACGGCTCAGGTCTGGCCATCGCCAACCCGCCGTGGGGGTTGGAAGAAGAGCTCAAGGAGCTGCTGCCATGGCTGGCCAAAGAGCTGGCGCAAACCGCCGGCAGCTTCCGCATGGACTGGCTGATCGCTGAATAAGCTGCGCTGCGATCCCTTGTAGGAGCGGCCTTGTGTCGCGAAAGGGCCGCAAAGCGGCCCCGGCAATTTCTGCTGCGAAGCTGAAAGCCTGGGGCCGCTGCACGGCCCTTTCGCGACACAAGGCCGCTCCTACAACGACCGCGCAGTTCCTGATGTTTGCGTTATAATCCCGCCCTTTAGCCGCCACCCGCCCAAGAGGCCGCTGGCGCATTTCTACCGAATGAAGAGGCTAATCCCTTGGCATTGACGATTCTTGGCCTGTCCGGCGCCCTTAGCCATGACCCTTCCGCGGCCTTGTACATTGACGGCAAACTGATTGCCGCCGCCGAAGAAGAGCGCTTCGTGCGTGACAAGCATGCGAAGAACCGCATGCCCTACGAGTCGGCGAAGTTCTGCCTGGAACAGGCAGGCATCAAGCCATCCGACGTCGACGTGGTAGCCATCCCGTTCGCGCCGATCAGCCTGTTCGGCAAGGCGCGCTGGCACTATGCCAAGCGCTACTGGTACGCCCCGGACCGCGCCCTCGACGCCATCCTGATGGGCAACCGTCGCTACAAGCGCTACCGCAAGAAGATCGTCTGGTGCCTGGAGCAACTGGGCTTCGACCCGAAAAAGGTCAAGATCGAGCCGGTCGAGCACCACCTGGCCCACGCCTCCAGTGCCTACCACTGCTCGGGCTTCAAGGAAAAAACCGCAATCCTCGGCATCGACGGTAAGGGCGAATACGCCACCACCTTCTTTGGCTACGGCGAAAACGGCAAGATCCACAAGATCAAGGAGTTCTTCGACCCGGACTCGCTGGGCGGCCTGTACGGCGCAATCACCGAGTTCCTCGGCTTCGAGATGCTCGATGGCGAGTTCAAGGTCATGGGCATGGCGCCGTATGGCGACGCCAGCAAGTACGACTTCTCGCGCCTGGCCAGCTTCGAAAACGGCGAACTGGTGATCAACACCGAATACGCCAACGTCATTGGCCTGCGCCGCTATAAAGAGAAGGGCAAGGGCTTCTACTTCTCGCCGAAGCTGATCGAATGGCTGGGCCCCAAGCGCGAAGGCGACATCGCCGACGAGCCGTACATCCATTACGCGGCCAGCATGCAGGCGCTGTTCGAGAAGATCGCCCTGCAGATGATCGATCACTACCTGGGCGACGTCCTGCGTGAAACCGGCAAGCTGGCCTTTGCTGGCGGTTGCGCGCTGAACGTCAAGCTCAACCAGAAGATCATCGCCCGCCCAGACCTGAAAGAGCTGTTCGTCCAGCCTGCTTCCGGTGACGCCGGTACCGCGGTGGGTGCTGCCGCCTACGTTTCCCACGCCCGTGGCGTGCCGGTCGAGAAGATGGAACACGTCTACCTCGGCCCTTCGTACTCCAACGAAGACGTGATCGCTGCCTGCGCCCGTCACCCGAACGCGCCGAAGTGGCGCAAGCTCGACGACATGTCGCAGCGCATCGCCAAAATCATGGTCGATGGCAACCCGGTGGCCTGGTTCCAGGGCCGCATGGAGTTCGGCCCCCGTGCCCTGGGCGGCCGTTCGATCATTGGTTGCCCGAGCGTGCCTGGCGTAGCCGACCGCATCAACGAGCAGATCAAGTTCCGCGAACGCTGGAGACCTTTCTGCCCGTCGATGCTCGACACCGTCGCCCCGCAAATGATCAAGGTCGACCACCCGGCGCCGTTCATGACCTTCACCTTCGAAGTGGCTGAAGAGTGGAAGACCCGCGTGCCGGAAGTGGTCCACGAGGACGGCACTTCGCGTGCCCAGGTGCTCAAGCGCGAGTACAACCCGCGCTACTACGACATGATGAAAGCGCTGGAAGACCTGACCGGCAACGGCGTGTCGCTGAACACCTCGCTGAACCGCCGTGGTGAACCGATGATCTGCTCGCCGACCGACGCCCTGAACATGTTCTTCGGCTCGGACCTGCAGTACCTGATCATGGAAGACATCCTGGTTGTGAAGGACGGCGCGGCCCCGTATGACCAGCCGCTCTGAACCGCGCATCCTGCAGTTCTGCCATGGCTATGACGGGCCGTTCCTGGACTGCGCCCGTCAGTACGCCAGCCTGTTCCAGGGGCGTGGTTACCAGGTCACCACGGTGTTCCTCACCGGCGCCGCCGACCCGCAGGTAGCGGCTGGCTGCGCGTCGGACGAGGTGCTGTTCCTGGAGTTCAGCTCCAAGGCCGTGCGCGGCCTGAAACTCGGCGCCATCCGTGCATTGCGGCGGATCGCGGCCGAGCGCAATTTCGCCTTCTGCATTGCCCATCGTTTCAAGCCGATCTACGTGGCGTTGCTGGGCACCAGCTTGCCGGTGATCGGCGTGCACCATGCTTTCGGTGACTACGAGCGCAAGGGGCGACGCATCTTCGCCAACCTGTTCAGCAAACGCCTGAGCTTGCTGGGCGTGTCGGATGCAGTGCGTGACGACATGCGCCGCTGTCTGCCGCAGTGGCCGGCAGAGCGTATCCAGACCTTGTACAACCGCATCGACATCGACGCCCTGCAAGCGGCCCTGGTGCCACGCGCCGAGGCCCGCCGGGCTTTGGGCCTGAATGCGCAGGCGTGGATTGTCGGTAACGTCGGGCGCCTGCACCCGGACAAGGACCAGGCCACCCTGCTGCGTGGCTTTGCCGAAGCGCTACCGGGGCTGCCGGCGGGCGCCCGCCTGGCAATTCTTGGCAAGGGGCGCCTGGAAGCCAAGCTCAAGGCCCTGGCCGCCGAGCTGGGCATTGCCGGGCAAGTGGACTTCCTTGGCCAGGTGCCGGATGCGCGCCGTTACTTCCAGGCGTTCGATGTATTCGCCCTGAGCTCCGACCATGAGCCGTTCGGCATGGTCCTGCTCGAAGCCATGGTCGCCGGTGTACCGGTACTGGCCACGGCCTGTGGTGGTGCTCGCGAAGTGGTCGAGGGTGTTGGCGTGCTGTTCCCGCTGGGCGATGCCGGGCAACTGGCCCAGGGCCTGAAGCACATGGCCGTGCTCGATGGGCAGCAGCGCCAGGCCTGTGCCGAGCACATGCTGCAGCGCCTGCGTGAGCGCTTCTCCGACCAGGCGGTGCGCGAGGCCTTCTGGCAGCTGCCGCAAGTCCGTGCGTTGGTGGGGCAGGCCTGATGCTCAACCGTATCCAGGTCTTCCGCGAACGCGGTTGGCAAGTTATCGACGCCAAGGCCTACGCCGAGGCATGGGCCCACTTTGGTGGCAGTGTCGCCACCCATCCTTTGGTGGTCGAGCAGCTGGCGGACCTGGCACAGATCCCGGTGCGTTACCTGGGCTGGCACCAGGCCGGCGAGCTGAAGGCCGCCATCCCCACCTGGGGGCGCCACCTTGCGCTGTCCAAGGATGTGCTCAAGCGTGTCGGCAAAAAGGCCCTGTTCGACCTGGGCAATGCCGAGATCATCCTGCCGGCGGCGGCCGATGCCGCTGCACCGTTGCGCCATGCCGCGCGCTACCTGTCCGAACTGAACCAGGGGCGCTTCAGCGGCCTCAAGGCGCAGAAGGAACAGTTGGCCATGGCCCGCGCCCACGAAGACCTGTCGAAGAAGTTCCGCTACAACCAGCGCCGCGAACTGCGCCTGCTGGAAGAGGCGGGCGGTGTGGTGCGCCCGATCAGCGACTTCAGCGCGCAGGAAATCGCCAGCATGTACTGCGACCTGTTCCTGCGCCGCTGGGGCTTCCCTGCCACCGGTGCCGAGCGCATGGCCGAGGTGCTGGAACGCCTGCGCGAGCTGCTGATCGGCTCGGTGCTGCTGTTGGACGGCAAGCCGATAGCCATCCAGCTGGTTTACCGTGTCGAAGCGCCGGAATGGATCAGCGTCGAGTACATCAATGGCGGTGTCGACCCTGAAACCAAGGCCTTCAGCCCCGGCAGCGTGCTGAGCTTCCTCAATACCCAGGCCGCCTGGGAAGACGCTCGTGCGCGCAACAAGCCGCTGCGGTTCTCGTTCGGCCGTGCCGACCGCGAGTACAAGGACCGCTGGTGCAACCCCGTGCCGGTGTATCAGGCGTGAGTCGCAAGCAGCAGCTGCTCAAGCGCCACCGGCGCAACAAGCGCCTGGGCCTGCTGGCGGGCCTGGTAGCGCTGGTGGCCGTAGGTGTGTTCAGCTGGTGGTGGTTGCCACTGCTGCTGTTGCCGCTGCTGTGGGCGGCCCATGAAGCCTGGTTTGCCGACCACCTGTTCTATGCGCCAGGCGAGGACTACGCCTACGACTTCGGCGAGCAGACCCGGCAAGCCCCTGCCAGCCTGAACGGCGGCCTGCTCAAGGCTGACTGCGCACTGCTGGGCAACGAAACCCTGGTCCTCGAGCTGCGGGTAAAAAGCAGTTGGCTGGGGCGCTTCCTCGACCCGCAGGTCGAGCTGATGGCTGGCGAGCAGGCCGATCGGCAAACCTTCGAGCGCGGCGTCGATGGCGTGCGCTTCCTCAACTTGACCGGCCTCGCCGCACCTCTGCAGGCTGGCGCGTTGCGCCTGCGTGGCCGGCATTGCCGGCTGTCGGGCCAGCCGCGCTTGTGGATAACCCCGGCGGTCGAGCTGCAACGGCGCCGGGTGATGGTGATCGCGCCGCATGCCGATGATGCCGAACTGGCCGCTTACGGGCTCTACAGCCAGGCCGACGAAACCTGGGTAGTGACCCTGACCGCCGGTGAGATCGAGGCCGAACACTATCAGCAGATGGGCCTGGCAAAGGCCGAGGCCGCGCGCCTGAAGGGCCGCCTGCGGGCCTGGGACAGTATCGCCGTGCCACGCTGGGCCGGTGTGGCGGAATCGCGTTGCGTGCAGCTGGGCTACTTCTGCCTGCAACTACCTGCCATGCAGGCTGCGCCAGACCAGCCGGCCGCTTCCCGGGAGGCCGACCTCGCCGACATTCGCGTATTCCGCCGGTTCAACCCGTTCCCGCTGCCGGCCGACGGCGATGGCGCGCCGACCTGGCGCAACCTGCTGGCCGACCTGCGGGCCTTGCTGGAAATGGCCAGGCCAGAGGTGCTGGTGATGCCGCACCCGCAGCTCGACCCGCACCCCGACCACATATGTGCCCAGGCAGCGGTGCTGGAAGCCCTGCAAGGCCTGGCCTGGCAGCCGCAAACCCTGCTGTGCTACGCCAACCACCTGCACGACAACGACCGCTGGCCGATGGGCGACAGTGGTGATGGCGTGGCCTTGCCGCCGCAGCTGAGCACCGCCCAGGCGTGGGCACCTTGCAGCCTGGTACTGGACCTGGCAACCCAGCGCGACAAGGCCATGGCCCTGGGCATGATGCACGACCTGCAGCCGCCGGCGCCGTTCAAGCGCCGCCTGCGCCGCTTGTTGCAGCGCTGGCTGGCCGGGCGGCGGCCGTCGCCTTACGGCGAGAACGAATTCTTCCGCAAGGCCGTGCGCCGACATGAACTGTTCTGGCGGCGTGAGCTGTAGCCGCGCCCCATGGTTGACTGCGATGGCGCAGAGCGCCCAAGGAACCCAATGAAAGTCCTATTTCTGGTGCAGAAGGAACAGCGGGCGATTCTCGACCGCCTGTACGATGGCGTCGCGGCCAACTGCGAGTGCGACCTGCGCTGGCTGACCAGCGAAGACCAGCGCAACCTGCGCCGCTATTTCAAGCGTGAAGTGCAGGTCGAGCGCTATGACCGCATTGTCTTCTTCCTGCGTTTCAAGCAGGAAATCCGCCAGGCGGCGTTCATCCGTACCGTGCCGAACCTGGTCATCCTCGAGCACGATGCCTACCAGAACTACATCCCGTGCAAATACACCGGCAAGTTCAGCGCCCATTACCGCAAGCTGCCCTGGGCGCGGGTGATCAGCTCCGGCTACATGGTCAGCGAGCGCTTGCGCCAGGAAGGTTTCGACGCCGTGTTCGTGCCCAAGGGCTACGACGAGCAGTTGCTGGCCGACCAGGGGCGTGAGCGCGACATCGAACTGGCCTTCGTCGGCAGCACCAACAGCGTGGCCTACAGCGGCCGCAAGGCATTGCTGGACGAGCTGGGCCGGGTCGAGAACCTGGTAGTGACCCGTACCAAGTCGGGTGAGGACTACTGCAACACGCTCAACCGGATCCGCTTCTTCGTCAGTGCCGACGTCGGCATGGGCGAATACATGATCAAGAACTTCGAAGCCATGGCCTGTGGCTGTGTGTTGCTGGCGTATGACCAGGGCGAGGAAGAGAACCGCGCGCTGGGCCTGCAGGACATGCACAACGTGGTGTTCTATGACAGCATCCCGACCCTCCAGGAAAAGCTCCGCCACTTGCGTGCGGAACCTGAACTTGCCCGGCAGATTGCAGAAAATGGCCGCCACCTGGCGGTTTCCCGTTTCAGTTTCGGCGCAGTTGGACGTAGCATCGTCGACCACATGCGCCCGGCGCTCAGGCCCCATCCGCCGTTGTCTGCATGGCAGCGGCTGCGCCTGAAGCTGGGCATCTAACAAAAGAACTTTCGCGCCTGCGGAGCGGGCGTTGAAAGTCGATAGTCGCAATGCGGAGGGAGTCCGGTGCGCTTTTCAAATGAGAGTGACGTCACGCTCGTCGTGACCAGTTGTGGGCGGTTCGATCTGCTCAAAGATACCCTTGAGAGTTTCGATCGCTACAATACCGCGCCCATTCGCGAAGTATTCATCACCGAAGACTCCGGTGACGATGCCGTGCATGCCGCTGTGCCTGAGCACTGGAAACCGCACTGCAAGGTGTTCGTCAACCGGCCCAAGCTGGGCCAGCTGCCGTCTATCGACCTGGCCTACAGCCACGTCAAGACGCCCTACATCTTTCACTGCGAGGACGACTGGCACTTCTATCGCCAGGGCTTCGTCGAAGACTCCCGGGCCATCCTGGAGGTCAGCCCCGACCTGTTGCAGGTGTGGCTGCGCAGCCATGCCCATGACCTGGCCGTTCACAGCCCTTACATCCACCTGGGCGATCGCAAGGTGATCGCCGGGGTGCCTTGCTACCCGCTGCTGTCCGACAAGGCCGAGTGGCAGGCGTTTTCGCTCAACCCCGGGCTGCGTCGTTTGAGCGATTACCAGCGTTGCGCGCCATTTGCCGCCTATGCTGGAGAGAAGGCACTTTCCCGACGCTATGCTGAGTTAAACCTGACAGCGGTCACCTTGGAGGGTGATGCAGTATTGCACACTGGATTTGGTAATCACGTGACCTTGCCCATCGAAGTGGAGCGCAAGGCCAAACGTCGTAAACGTGATCGGATAAAGTTGGCATTGACGCTGGTGGCGGGTGCCGTGATTGGCATGGGAATCACCATTTTTGTTCAATGAAGTGTCCCACCTGACATGAGCGGGAGAGGGCCCATGAACATCGTCAATATGATGTGGGCGGGTGGAACGCCGTACATGTCCATCCACAAGGTGCATCGGCAGGTGCTGTCGCACGCGGGGGCCGATGCCCGGATCAGTAACTGGCTGCTGCTGGGTAGCGGGCTCTGCTGTGGGCTTGGCTCGACCCGGGAGTGGCATATGCCGTCACGGGCGTTGAAAGGGCGGCACTTCTGGCGCCTGTTGCGCCCATGGTTGCGCATGCGCTTGCGCAAGGCGCTGAACGAGGCCCAGGCTGAAGTCGTGCTGCTCGACGGTGTCGGTGTGGCGCGGTTGGTGTTGCCGTTGTTGCAGCAGGTTCCGCAGGTGCGTGCCAAGGTGCTGTTCCACGGCAAGACGCGCCTGAGTGCCAGCGACGTTCGCCTGCTGCGCATGTTCCCGGCCGAGCGGCTGAGCATCGCCGCCGTTTCGCAGACACTTGCCACGTCACTCGAACACGACCTGGGCAGGCCGGTGCAAACCTTGCGCATGGCCCTTGATCCACTGGCTTTCGCCGAACCGTTGTTGAGCCGGGATGCGGCCAGGCAGGCCCTGCAATTGCCACCGGTAGCAGGGGTGATGCTGGGCGCGGTCGGGCGGCTGGTGGAGAGCAAAGGTTTCGAGATGCTGATCGAGGCGTTCGCCAAGGCCAGTGCGCGCCAGTCGGACCTGCAATTGGCAATCATCGGCGAAGGCCCTCTGCGTGCGGTGCTGCAGGCTCGTATCGACGCGCTTGGCCTGGCTGGTCGTGTTCACCTGAGTGGTCACCGAGACGACCTGCAGCAGCTGTATCGGGCATTCGACTGGCTATTGGTGCCTTCGCGCTCCGAAGGCCTGGGGCTGGTGGTGCAGGAGGCGGTCATGGCCGACGTGCCGGTGGTGTGCAGCGACCTGCAGGTGTTCCGCGAGCAGTTGCAGGACACCGGTGGCTACCTGCCCGTTGCCAATGAAAATGCCTGGGCCGAGGCGATCGAGCGTTGTGCGGCGCTCAGTGCCCCGGCGGTAGCCGCCCGGCAGCGCCAGGCGCTGGCGCCGGAGCAGGCCTGGCAGGCATTCTGCAACGGCTCGCAGAGCCTGCTGCGCAGTTGACGCTCAACGCGCCAGCAGGGCTGCCTCGAAAGCGGCAAGGGGGAAGCGGTCGCCCAGGTTCTCCCGCTCGATGTAGCGCACCATATGCTGCACATTGCGCCGAATCATGCGCGCCGACAGCGGCGGGCGCAGGAAGCGCATGTCGGCCACGTCGATCAGGCCCAGTTGCTGGTCGGGGGTGACTACCACATTACCCAGGTGCAACGAGCGGAAGTACACGCCGCTGCGGTGCAGCTGGCGGATCAGTTCGATCAGGCGCGGCAGGTAGGTGTCCCAGCTGAAACCCTCATCGCGCGACATCTGCAGCAAGGTGCGCCCTGGCAGCGGGCGGTACAGCACGGCGGTACGCCCTGGCAGGTCGAGCTTGTGCTGGCTGATCACCTCCAGGGTGGGGATGCCCAGTTGTGCAAGGCGTGCGGCGTTGTCGACGAAGCGCTGCGAGTACGGGCGCAGCAGTGCAGATGAAATCAGCCGCTTCCTACGAAAAACCTTGAGGAAATTACCATCCGCGAGCAGGTAGACTTTGGCGCCATGGCTATCTGCCTCAAGCACCTGTGCGCCTTGTGTCAGCTGATCGAAGTCGACCTGGGGGAGCCGGGAGCATTGCATGAATAGAGCCTTGTCGTCGGGCGAACAGAATGACCGGCAATAATGCCGAAAATAATGTTGTAGCACCATTGGGTGGTGTCTTTGATTCATCGGGGGAAAGGATGTTGTATCAAAAAAACTGGGCGCAAGCCTGGTTGGGGTTTGGTCTGGTCTGGTTCCTGGCAGCGATTGCCCTGGCACCGAGCAACAAGGTCTATCAGCAAGGCCTGGTGCTGTTCCTGTGGTTGCCGACGCTGGTAATGGCGTGGTCCGCAAGGCAAGTAATAGTGCAGGCCTGGCGGCGTCAGCCGGCCTTGTGGGGGAGTGTGTTGTTGCTGCTGGCGTGGAGCGGGCTCAGCCTGGTCTGGTCGGCCGCAGAAAACCCGGGGCGCGAGGCCAAGCGCCTGCTCTACATCCTGGTATTCCTGCTGGCGTTCCCTCTGCTGGGCCAGCTTGGCCAGGCCCGCATTCGTCAGCTGCTGCTGGCCGGTAGCGCCTTGCTGGCCGTTGCCGCGCTGGTCTCGGTCATCCATTTCTACGGCGTGCTGGGCATGCCCTTGCTGGCCCGCCTGGAGGGCATCGGCGAGATATCGCACCCGATCCTGGGCGCCTACGTCATCGGTGCGGCCGTGCTCTTCCTGCTTTACGAGCCGCCGCGGCAACGTGGCCTGCAGTTGTTGTGGCTGGCAGCGCTGGCGTGCCTGGGGTTGTTTGCCATGCTCAGCCAGAGCCGTGGGGCAATCCTGGCCCTGGTGCTCACCGTGATCCTGGCCCCGCTGTGGTTCCGTGACCGCCACAGCCGGGTGTTTGCCGTGCTGGCGGCCATCGCCACCGGCCTGGCCTTCTATCTCGTGTACGACCTGATCGCCCAGCGCGGTTCGTCCTACCGGCCGGAAATATTCCATGCCGTGGTCGACATGATCGCCGCGCATCCCTGGACCGGCCTTGGCCTGGGCGCTGCCTACGACGTGAGTGCAGTGGGCAAGCACTTCGACCATACCCACAACATGTTCACGCACATCGCAGTGGAGATGGGCCTGCCCGGCATGCTGCTGTGGGTCATGGTGTGGCTGTACACCCTGGGCGAAATCGTCCGCGCACGCGGCACGCTGTTCGGCAAGATCCTGCTTGGTTTCTGGGTGTACTCCACCCTGGCCATGCAGTTCGATGCCGCCAGCCTTACTGGTACGCCACGTGCCGAATGGTTCATCAGCTGGCTGCCCGTGGGCCTGGCCATGTTGCTGCCATGGGGGCGTGCCGAAAATGATGCCTGTGGTAAAATTTCCGGTTCAACCTGAACAGCGAGCTTGATAATGGCCGAAACACCGCGACCGGCGGAACACACCTCCAGCCTGAAGATCTACTTCCGGCTGCTGAGCTATGTGAAACCCTATGTCGGCATTTTCCTGCTGAGCATCATCGGTTTCGTGATCTTTGCATCGACCCAGCCGATGCTGGCCGGGATCCTGAAATATTTCGTCGATGGGCTGAGCAACCCCGAAGCGGTGTTGTTCCCCAACGTCCCCTACCTGCGCGACCTGCAACTGCTGCAGGCTGTGCCGCTGCTGATCATCCTGATCGCCGCGTGGCAGGGCCTGGGCTCGTTCCTCGGCAACTACTTCCTGGCCAAGGTTTCCCTGTGCCTGGTGCACGACCTGCGTGTGGAACTGTTCAACAAGCTGCTGGTGCTGCCTAACCGCTACTTCGACAACCACAACTCCGGGCACCTGATCTCGCGCATTACCTTCAACGTGACCATGGTCACCGGTGCCGCCACCGATGCGATCAAGGTGGTGATCCGCGAAGGCCTGACCGTGGTGTTCCTGTTCGGCTACCTGCTGTGGATGAACTGGCACCTGACCTTGGTGATGGTCGCCATCCTGCCGGTGATTGCAGTGATGGTCAGCGTCGCCAGCAAGAAATTCCGCAAGCAGAGCAAGAAGATCCAGGTGGCCATGGGCGACGTCACCCACGTCGCCTCGGAAACCATCCAGGGCTACCGCGTGGTGCGCAGCTTCGGCGGCGAGGCCTACGAGCAGCAGCGTTTCGGCAAGGCCAGCCAGAGCAACACCGACAAGCAGCTGCAAATGACCAAGACCGGCTCGCTGTACACGCCGATGCTGCAACTGGTGATCTACACCGCCATGGCCGCGCTGATGTTCCTGGTGTTGTTCCTGCGCGGTGATTCCACTGCCGGTGACCTGGTGGCTTACATCACCGCCGCCGGCCTGTTGCCCAAGCCGATTCGTCAGCTTTCGGAAGTCAGCTCGACCATCCAGAAGGGCCTGGCCGGTGCCGAGAGCATCTTCGAGCAGCTGGACGAAGCGCCTGAAGTGGACAGCGGCACCGTCGAGAAGGAGCGGGTGGAAGGGCGCCTGGAAGTGCGCAACCTGAGCTTCACCTACCCGGGCACCGAGCGTGAGGTGCTGAGCGATATCAGCTTCGTGGCCGAGCCGGGCCAGATGATTGCCCTGGTTGGCCGCTCCGGCAGCGGCAAGTCGACCCTGGCGGCGCTGATCCCGCGCTTCTATCACCACGACCAGGGGCAGATCCTGCTCGATGGCGTGGAGATCGAGAACTATCGCCTGCGCAACCTGCGTCGTCACGTTTCGCAGGTGACCCAGCATGTCACCCTGTTCAACGATACCGTGGCCAACAACATAGCCTATGGCGACCTGGCCGGCGCCCCGCGCGCCGACATCGAAGCCGCTGCGGCCGATGCCTACGCCAAGGAGTTCGTCGACCGGCTGCCAAAAGGCTTCGATACCGAAGTGGGTGAAAACGGCGTGCTGCTCTCCGGCGGCCAGCGCCAGCGCCTGGCCATCGCCCGGGCACTGCTGAAGAATGCGCCGCTGCTGATCCTCGACGAAGCCACCTCGGCGCTGGATACCGAGTCCGAGCGGCATATCCAGGCTGCCCTGGACCATGTGATGCAGGGCCGTACCACGCTGGTGATCGCCCACCGCCTGTCGACCATCGAGAAGGCCGACCAGATCCTGGTCATGGACCAGGGCCGGCTGGTCGAGCGCGGCACCCATGCCGAGCTGCTCGCGGCCAATGGCCATTATGCCCGCCTGCATGCCATGGGCCTGGATGAGCCGGCCAAGGCCGATATCACCTGACCCCTCGTTGATCGGGGCCATCGCGGCCCCGATTGTCACGGGAATTTTCCTGGGGTGATCTGGCCATAAAGCCGTCGTCTACCCTGTGCTAATATCCTGCCCCTGTTCATTATTTCCATATGGGTTGCCCATGAAGTTGTCCATGCCGCGTTTCGATCAAGCCCCGGTACTGGTGGTCGGCGATGTCATGCTCGACCGCTACTGGCATGGCGGTACTTCGCGTATCTCGCCTGAAGCGCCAGTCCCGGTGGTCAAGGTCGATCAGATCGAGGATCGCCCCGGCGGCGCGGCCAACGTTGCCTTGAACATCGCCGCCCTGGGCGCGCCGGCTTCGCTGATTGGCGTCACCGGCCAGGACGAGGCCGCCGACAGCCTGGCCAACAGCCTGCAGGCTGCAGGCGTGCGCTCGGTGTTCCAGCGCATCGCGCACCAGCCGACCATCGTCAAGCTGCGGGTCATGAGCCGTCACCAGCAGTTGCTGCGCATCGATTTCGAAGAACCGTTCGCCACCGACCCGCTGTCGCTGGGCGCAGAGGTCGACAGCCTGCTCGAGGGCGTCAAGGTGCTGGTCCTGTCCGACTACGGCAAGGGCGCACTGAAAAACCACCAGAGCCTGATCCAGGCGGCGCGGGCCAAGGGCATTCCGGTGCTGGCCGACCCCAAGGGCAAGGACTTTTCCATCTACCGTGGCGCTAGCCTGATCACCCCCAACCTCAGCGAGTTCGAGACCATCGTCGGCCGTTGCGTCGATGAGGCCGAGCTGGTCGCCAAGGGCCTGCAGCTGCTGCAGGACCTGGACCTTGGCGCCTTGCTGGTGACCCGTGGCGAGCACGGCATGACCCTGCTGCGCGTCGGCCAGCCGGCGCTGCACCTGCCGGCGCGGGCGCGTGAAGTGTTCGATGTGACCGGTGCCGGTGATACCGTCATCTCCACCCTCGCCGCGGCCATCGCTGCCGGCGAGGACCTGCCCCACGCCGTGGCCCTGGCCAACCTGGCGGCGGGCATCGTGGTCGGCAAGCTGGGTACGGCTGCGATCAGCGCCCCCGAGCTGCGCCGGGCGATCCAGCGTGAGGAAGGCTCCGAGCGCGGCGTGCTGGGCCTGGAGCAACTGCTGCTGGCCATCGACGACGCGCGGGCGCACAAAGAGAAGATCGTCTTCACCAACGGCTGCTTCGACATCCTGCATGCCGGGCATGTCACCTACCTGGAGCAGGCGCGGGCCCAGGGCGATCGCCTTATCGTCGCGGTCAACGACGATGCCTCGGTCAGCCGCCTGAAAGGGCCGGGCCGGCCGATCAACAGCGTCGACCGGCGCATGGCCGTACTGGCCGGGCTGGGGGCAGTGGACTGGGTCATCAGCTTCCCCGAGGGCACGCCGGAGAACCTGCTGAGCCAGGTCAAGCCGGACGTGCTGGTCAAGGGTGGCGACTATGGCATCGACCAGGTGGTGGGTGCCGATATCGTCAAGGCCTATGGCGGTACCGTGAAGGTGCTGGGGCTGGTCGAGAACAGCTCGACCACTGCGATCGTCGAGAAGATTCGCAAGAACTGATCGAACCTCTGAGGCTGCCTCATTACCTGTAGGAGCAGCCTTGTGCTGCGAAGAGGCCGGTAGGGCAAAAGTATTTCTTTGGCTCTACCGGCCTCTTCGCAGCACAAGGCTGCTCCTACAGGGGCGGCGCAGGCCTCGGAATCTTATTTGTGCAGTGAAGTACGCGCCCGCTCCAGCAGTTCCCGCGCCTTGTCGCCAAACCGCTGCAGGTGCGATGCCCGTACCGGCTTGTTCTCCACCAACCCCTGCTGCTTCACCCAGTCCTTCCAGCGCACCCGCTCGTCCGTGACCACCCAGCCCTCCTGCCGGGCAAAACTTTCGGCCAGGTACAGCCCGCGTGTGCTCGCCGGCACCAGTTCATCCTTCTTCACGGTATACAGCTCAGCCAGTGGCTGGCCGTCCTTCAGTGGCATCAGGTACAGGTCTGGCCGTTTGCGGTTTAGCCGCGCCACCAGTTGGTCGCCCTCCAGCCGCTCATCAACGTGGAACAGGCTGAGCTTCTTGGCGTCCCGGGGTACCTGCAGGCGCATGTCGTAGATCAGTTGCAGCGAGGCGGTGGGCAGGTGCACATACGCCCGTGGCCGTTCCAGCAGCATCAGCTTGCCGCAGTGCACCGGGCGCGCGGCACCGGACTCCGGGGCCAGCACAAAGTGCGGCGTTTCGCGGTAGTGCAGGGCGGCAGCGTAGGGCACCGGCAACCAGGTGTCGTTGAAGCGCCCGCCCAGCCAGCCTTCCGGGGTTTCCAGCAGGCATTCCTCGGCCACTTCCTGCACGGCCGTGTGCAATGGCAGGTTCAGCTCCTGCGCCGGCACATAGCCGGAAATCAGTTTCAGCACCACATCGCCACGGTCTTGCCGGCGCTGACGTACCAGCACCCAATAATCGCGGTTCTGCCAATGCAGGGTCAGCCGCACCGACACGCCCAGGTTGGCCAGTTCGATCACGAAGCGCTGCACGTCGGGCAACTGGATGGCCTTGCGCCGTTGTTGGATCTGGGCAAAGTTCAGCGGCATGCCGATGCTCTGGTAGATCAGCCCTTCGGGCGTGGCCTCGACATGCAGCGGCAGTGTCTTGAAGTTGCTCGGGTTCTTGCGGATCAGCGTTCGCGCCACGAGGCTCCTCCTTGCGTCGGGTCAGTCCAGGCCCGAGGGCCTGGGGCAACTCAATGCTGGCCCAGGATACGGGCGACGGTGGCCACATTGTGGGCCAGGTGCAACGGATTGATGGTGCCGACGATAGCACTGCTGACGCCCGGGTGGGCGAACAGCAGCTCGAAGCTGGCCTGCACCGGGTCAACGCCCGGGGCCAGGCAGATATGCCCGCTGGCCAGGGCCTTCTTCACCAGGATGGCCTTGCCGTGTTCGGCAGCGTAGTCCAGCACCGGGCGTTCTGCCTGTTCGTTGAGGTTGTAGGTGACCATGGCGCAGTCGCCTTGCTCCAGCGCCTTCAGGCCGCCGGCGACGGTCTTGCCGGACAGGCCGAAGCCGAGGATTTTGCCCTCCTGCTTGAGCTCGGCAAGGGTCTGGTAGACCTCCTGCTGTTCCAGGATCGCCAGGTCGTTGCCGTCGGAATGCACCAGCACCAGCTCGATGCGGTCGGTTTCCAGGCGCCGCAGGCTGCGCTCCACCGAGCGGCGGGTGTGGGCGGCGCTGAAATCGAAGTGCGATTGGCCATTGTCGAATTCTTCGCCAACCTTGCTGACGATCACCCATTCATCGCGCTGGCCGCGCAGCAGCGGGCCCAGGCGCTCTTCGCTGCGGCCGTAGGCCGGGGCGGTGTCGATCAGGTTGATGCCCAGCTCGCGGGCCTGGGCCAGCAGCAGGCGGGCTTCGTCATCGCCGGGGATGGTAAAGCCGGTGGGGTACTTCACGCCCTGGTCGCGGCCCAGCTTGACCGTGCCCAGGCCCAGCGGCGAAACCTTGAAGCCGGTGCTGCCCAAGGGGCGATGGAAGTCGTGAAGGGTCGGCAGGCTCATGGCAGCAGTTGCTCCCAGGCCGGTACGCCCAGCGGTGGGCGTGGCAGGTCGGCCAGGTCGGCCTGTGCCTGTGGGCGGATACCGTCGCGCTCCAGGTGGCTGATGACCCGGTCGCTGAAGTCCGGTGCCAGGGCCAGCTTGGTCGGCCAGCCCACCAGCAGGCGTTGCTGGTCGGCGAGGAAGGCGTTGTCCGGGCGTACCAGGCCCGATTGCGCCGGTTCCGCACGGTTGACCCGCAGGGTGGCCCAGCGCACCTGGCTCTGGTCGACCCATGGCAGCAGGCTGGCGATCTCTTTCTGTGCCGCGGCGATTTGCGCAGCCGGCTCGCGGGCAACGCCTTCGGCTTCGGCCAGGTCGCCGCCCAGGTACCAGACCCACTGGCCATCGGCGGCGGGGTGGGTGGTAACCGTCACCCGTGGCTTTGGCCCGCCACCCAGGCAATGGGCGTAAAGCGGTTTCAGGTTGGCACCCTTGGCCATCACCATATGTAGCGGGCGTGTCTGCATGGCTGGCTGGTTCAGGCCCAGGGCATGCAGCAGCTCTTCGGTGCCGGCGCCGGCGCTGAGCACGATGCGCTGGGCGCGGATGTCGCGCTCGTCGACGCGCAGGCCGACCAGGTCGTCGCCCTCGCGCAGTGGCTCGATGCGCTCACCGGCCAGCAGGCTGTCGCCTGCCAGTTCGGCCAGGTTGGCCAGCAGGCTGGGTACGTCGATGACCAGTTCGGCCAGGCGATAGACCTTGCCCTTGAAGGCGCGGTCCTGCAGCGCCGGCGGCAGTTGCTCGCCCTTCACCTGGTCGACCCGGCCGCGCACGGCCTTGCTGGCGAAGAAGCTGGTTAGGTTGCCGGCCAGGGTGCCTGGTGACCACAGGTAGTGGGCGTCGGACAGCAGGCGGGTGCGGGTCAGGTCCAGCTCGCCGCTGCCGCTGAGCGCTTCGCGCCAGCGTCGCGGCATGTCGGCGATGGCTTCCGAGGCGCCTGTCAGGGCACCGTGCAGGGCGTACTTGGTGCCGCCATGGATGATGCCCTGGGACTTGATGGTCTGCTCGCCGCCAAGGCTGGCGCGTTCCACCAGTACTGTCGAGTAGCCCAGCCGGCGCAGGCGGGCATTTAGCCAGAGGCCTGCGACCCCGGCGCCGACGATCAGCACGTCAGTGGAAATGGCGGATGGCATGGCGGTACCTCGAAGACTGGGACAGCTGGCAAGTATACAGGGTCGGGCCGATGTGGGCTTTGCGTTCCTGGGGCTGCTGCGCAGCCCTATCGCGACACAAGGCCGCTCCTACAGGCCCCGCGCATGCCTCGGTCCCTGTAGGAGCGGCCTTGTGTCGCGATAGGGCCGCGAAGCGGCCCCAAAATCCATCAGGCAAACATCAATGCCCAGCAGTCTTCGAAAACAGCTGAATCACCACCACCCCACCCACAATCATGGCCATCCCCAGCATCGCAGGCACATCCAGCTTCTGCCCATAGATCACCAGCGCCGCCACACTGATCAACACAATCCCCAGCCCCGACCAGATGGCATAGGCGATCCCCACCGGAATGCTGCGCACCACCAGGGTCAGCATCCAGAACGCAATACCATAGCCAACCACCATCAGCAGCAACGGCACGGGCGTGCTCAAGCCTTTCACCGCTTTCATGGAAGCGGTGGCGATGACTTCGGCGCAGATGGCGATGGCGAGGTAGGTGTAGGCATTCATGGCGGGATCCTCCGGTAACTGGTCGGGCATTCTAGACGTAACCTGGATGGGGTAAAGTCATTACCTATCACTATTGGAGATAGGTCGATGGCCGAGCAGTGGAACCTTGAACAGTTGCGTACCTTCCTGCGCGTTGCGGAACTGCGCTCGTTCTCTGCCGTGGCCCGCGAGCAGCGCAAGGCCCAGTCGGCGATCAGCAGCTCGATCGCTTTGCTCGAAACCGACCTGGGGGTCACCTTGTTCGAGCGCAGCAGTGGCCGGCAGCCCAAGCTGACCGAGAACGGCAGCGCCCTGCTGGAAGATGCCCGCGAACTGTTGCGCCAGTGCGAGCGCCTGGATGGCCGTGCGTTGGCGCTGATGCGCGGGCAGGAGGCCTTGTTGCGGGTCGCCCAGGACGAAGCCATGCCCTACCAGCCGGTCATCGACAGCCTCGACGAGCTGGCCAGCCGCTACCCGTTCCTGGAGGTGCAACTGGCCAGCGGTGCCCAGGGCGATGTGGCGCGCAAGCTGGTGGAGCGGCGCGCTGATCTTGGCCTGTTCTTCCACCACGAGAGCATCCCGGCCTCGCTGGAGCGGCGCGCCCTGGGCAGTGTGGAAATGGTCACGGTGTGCGCGGTCGGCCACCCGCTCGCCGGCGAAGGCCGGGTTACCCGGCAGCAACTGGCGCGCCACCGACAATTGCTGATTGCCCCGCAGCAAAGCGGCTACCCCGGCGGCGAAGCGATCAGCCCGCAGGTGTGGCGCGCCGACAGCTTCTATGCCATGGCCGAACTGCTGATGCGCGGCCTGGGCTGGGCCTGGCTGCCGCGGCACGTGGTGCAGTACCCGACCTACCAGGCGCACATGGTCGAACTGGACAGCGAGTGGCGGCCACCGGCCTTGGTGGTGGAACTGGCCTGGCGCCGCGACGAGCCACTGGGGCCTGCCGCGCAGTGGCTGGCCGAGCGCTTTGCGGTGCACCTGCGCGCGATCGGGTAAACTCCGCGGCCATGAACAGAACTCTCTATACCTTGTTGTTTCACCTGGGCCTGCCGCTGGTTGCGCTGCGCCTGTACCTGCGCGCGCGCAAGGCGCCGGCCTATGGCCAACGCATCGGCGAGCGCTTTGCTTTCAGGCTGCCGGCCATGCGCCGGGGCGGCATCTGGGTGCACGCCGTGTCGGTGGGCGAGAGCATTGCGGCGGCACCGATGGTGCGCGCCTTGCTCAAGGCCTACCCGGAATTGCCGATCACGCTTACCTGCATGACCCCGACCGGTTCAGAGCGCATTCGCGCCATGTTCGCTGACGAACCTCGCGTGCAGCATTGCTACCTGCCCTACGACCTGCCTTGGGCGGCAGGGCGTTTTCTCGACCATGTGCAGCCGAAGCTGGGCATCATCATGGAAACCGAGCTGTGGCCCAACCACATTCACCAGTGTGCGAAGCGCGGCATTCCAGTAGCGCTGGCCAACGCACGCTTGTCTGAGCGCTCGGCCCGTGGCTATGGGCGCTTTGCCAGGCTGACCCGGCCGATGCTGGCCGAGATGAGCCTGATTGCCGTGCAGACCGAAACCGAGGCCCAGCGCTTCCGTGACCTGGGCGCGCGTCCGGAGTGCGTGCAGGTCACCGGTTCGATCAAGTTCGACCTGAAGATCGATGAGCAACTGTTGCCGCGTGCCAAGGCATTGCGTGAACAATGGGGGGCCGAACAGCGCCCGGTGTGGATCGCCGCCAGCACCCACGAAGGTGAAGATGCGTTGATCCTGCAGGCACATCGGCAGTTGTTGCAGGTGCATGGCGATGCCCTGCTGATCCTGGTGCCGCGCCACCCCGAGCGATTCGCAGCGGTGCATACGCTGTGCAGCGAACAGTTCACCACCGTGCGGCGCTCTGCCGGCACGCCGGTTGATGCGCAGACTCGCGTATTGCTCGGCGATACCATGGGCGAACTGCTGTTCCTCTATGCCCTGGCCGACATTGCCTTCGTCGGTGGCAGCCTGGTGGCGACCGGCGGGCACAACCCGCTGGAGCCCGCGGCGCTGGCCTTGCCGGTACTGATGGGGCCGCATGTGTTCAACTTCCTCGAAATCAGCGCGATGCTGCGCGAGGCGGGGGCGTTGCAGCAGGTGGACGATGCCGACGGGCTGGCCGAAGCGGTGCGGCGGCTGGTCGAGTTGCCGCAGGATGCACAGCGCATGGGCGAGGCGGGCAGGGCGGTAATGCGGGCCAACGAGGGCGCATTGCAGCGCTTGCTCGATGGCCTGGGCAAACTCATCAGCTGAGTTCTAAACAGATGTCAGCAATGGTGCGGTCCTTGTAGGAGCGGCCTTGGTCCAGCACTTTCAGGGGCGACGCTCGAAGTTCTTCGCCGCTGCAGCCGCCAGGTCCGGCGGCAGGAAGTCCTTGTCCGGGTTGTAGTCTGGCTTCAGGTACCGCTTGAGGTCCTGCAGGTCCTGCGGGCTCAAGGTGCCGGCCGCCTGTTTCAGGCTCAGGTTGTCGAGGATGTAGTCGTAGCGGCTGTTGTTGTAGTCGCGCACCGAGGTGTACAGCTGACGTTGGGCGTCAAGCACGTCGACGATATTGCGGGTACCCACCTGGTAGCCGATCTCGGTGGCTTCCAGCGCGCTCTGGTTGGAGATGATCGACTGCTTGCGCGCTTGCACCTGTTCCACGTCGGTGTTTACCGCGCGGTGCAGGTTGCGGGTGTTTTCCACCACCTGGCGGCGCAGGCTTTCACGCTGCTGCTCGCTCTGGCTCAGGCGCTGGTAGGCCTCGCGCACCTGCGAACTGGTCAGGCCGCCGCTGTAGATCGGGATGTTCAACTGCAGGCCGATGCTGGTCTGCTCGACGTCGCCGCTATAGCGCGAAACGGGGGCCGGCGCGGGGTTGGTGAAACCGAAGTTGTCGTTGTCACCCTTCTGGTACTTGGCAACTGCGTCCAGGGTCGGCGCGTGGCCGGCCTTGCGCTGGCGCAGGGTTTCCTCGGCAGCGACGACCGCGTGGTTGGTGGCCAGCAGGTTGAGGTTCTGGCGCCCGGCGGTTTCGACCCAGGCCTTGGCGTCGTTGGGCGTAGGGACCTGCACCGGCAAGGTATGAACCACGCCTTGAATCGACGTGTATTCCCGGTTGGTCAGGGTCACCAGGGCCTCGAAGGCATCCTGTACCTGGCGCTCGGCAATGATCCGGTTGGCCCGGGCCGTGTCGTAGCTGGCCTGGGATTGCAGCACGTCGGTCTTGTCGGAGAGGCCGACGTCGAATCGTTCGTTGGACTGGTCCAGCTGGCGCTTGAAGGCAGCTTCCTCGGCCTTGGTCGCAGCCAGGTTGTCCTGGGCACGGAGCACGGCGAAGTAATTCTGCGCGGTTTGCAGGATCAGGTTCTGTTCGGTCGCCGACAGCTCCAGCGCTGCCTGTTCGTTGACCGCCTCGGCCGCCTGCAACTGGAACCAGCGGTCAGCGCGGAAGATAGGCTGCGCCAGGGTCGCGCTCCAGGTATTGCCGCTGCGGTTGCTGGTGGCTGATGGTTCGTCCAGCTTGGTGCGGGTGTTCAGCATTTCGGCACCGGCCGAAAGGTTGGGCAGCAACCCGGCGCGAGCCTGCGGTACCACTTCACGGCGGGCGCCGTAATCGGCGCGGGCCGCAGCCAGGTCAGCATTGTTGTCGACCGCTTCCTGATAGACGCTGACCAGGTCGGTTTTCACTGTAGTGGGCACGTCCGCTGCCCAGACCACTCCGTTGGACGCACAAGACACGGCTATTGCCAGTGAGAGTTTGCGCAGCATAGAGGCAATCCTTGTACGAAATTGAATTACTGAACTGTTGAGTATCGAGCGACGGGCCAGTGTAGTGCCATGCGCACCCGGCAACAATCGCTCGGGGTGCCTTTCATCATCCGCGCATTTACCTGCTTGGCTTTGCCGACCACTCCAGTCTAGACTGCGCATGTTCTTGTCGGGGTGCCTTGAAGCAAAGGCTGAGATCGCAAAGTTGCGGATCCCGTTGAACCTGATCAGGTTAGCGCCTGCGTAGGGAACAAGATTGCTCACCTTCCCGGGGAGCCTCTTGTGCCAGGTCCGGGAATGTCGCAGCTGCATGCAGCTTCAGGCACCCCCATATCCGGCACTGCACTCATCAAGGGTGCGTCCGCGCCTTTCAGGTTCACCCCGACATTCCACTGCTAGGAAGCCGTCTGGAGAGCCTGTGATGACCAAACAAGAAAAAGCGATCAACCTCAGCGAATCGGCACAAGTCGATCAGCAGTCCGTGCAACCGTTCCCGCGTTCGCGCAAGGTGTATGTCGAAGGCTCACGCCCGGACATCCGCGTGCCCATGCGTGAAATCAGCCTGGACGACACCCCGACCGATTTCGGTGGCGAGTCCAATGCCCCGGTGCTGGTCTACGATACTTCCGGCCCGTACACCGACCCCAACGTTGTCATCGACGTGCGAAAAGGCCTGGCCGACGTGCGTTCGGCGTGGATCGAGGCACGCGGTGACACCGAGCGCCTGGCCGGCCTGAGCTCCGACTTCGGCCAGCAGCGCCTGAACGATGCCGAACTGGCCAAGCTGCGATTCGCCCACGTGCGCAACCCGCGCCGTGCCAAGGCGGGCGCCAACGTCTCGCAGATGCACTATGCCCGCCAGGGCATCATCACCGCCGAGATGGAATACGTGGCCATCCGCGAAAACATGAAGCTGCAAGAGGCACGCGCCGCGGGCCTGCTCGACGAGCAGCACGCCGGTCACAGCTTCGGGGCCAACATCCCGAAAGAAATCACCCCAGAGTTCGTTCGCCAGGAAATCGCCCGTGGCCGCGCGATCATCCCGGCCAACATCAACCACCCGGAAGTGGAGCCGATGATCATCGGCCGCAACTTCCTGGTGAAGATCAACGGCAACATCGGCAACAGCGCCCTGGGCTCCTCGATCGAGGAAGAAGTGGCCAAGCTGACCTGGGGCATCCGCTGGGGTTCGGACACGGTCATGGACCTGTCCACCGGCAAGCACATTCACGAAACCCGTGAGTGGATCATCCGCAACTCGCCGGTGCCGATTGGTACCGTGCCGATCTACCAGGCCCTGGAAAAGGTCAACGGTGTGGCCGAAGACCTGACCTGGGAGCTGTTCCGCGACACCCTGATCGAGCAGGCCGAGCAGGGCGTGGACTACTTCACCATCCACGCCGGTGTGCTGCTGCGCTATGTGCCGCTGACCGCCAAGCGCGTCACCGGCATCGTCAGCCGTGGTGGCTCGATCATGGCCAAGTGGTGCCTGGCGCACCACAAGGAAAACTTCCTGTACACCCACTTCGACGAAATCTGCGAAATCATGAAGGCCTACGACGTCAGCTTCTCGCTGGGCGACGGCCTGCGCCCCGGCTCGATTGCCGACGCCAACGATGCCGCGCAGTTCGGTGAGCTGGAAACCCTTGGCGAGCTGACCAAGATCGCCTGGAAGCACGACGTGCAGTGCATGATCGAAGGCCCCGGCCACGTGCCGATGCAGCTGATCAAGGAGAACATGGACAAGCAGCTGGAGTGCTGCGACGAGGCGCCGTTCTACACCCTCGGCCCGCTGACCACCGATATCGCTCCTGGCTACGACCACATCACCTCGGGCATTGGTGCGGCGATGATCGGCTGGTTCGGTTGCGCCATGCTCTGCTACGTCACGCCCAAGGAGCACCTGGGCCTGCCGAACAAGGATGACGTGAAGACCGGCATCATCACCTACAAGATCGCCGCTCATGCCGCCGACCTTGCCAAGGGCCACCCAGGTGCGCAGATTCGTGACAACGCCTTGTCCAAGGCACGCTTCGAGTTCCGTTGGGAAGACCAGTTCAACCTCGGCCTGGACCCGGACACTGCCCGTGCCTACCACGACGAGACCCTGCCAAAGGAATCGGCCAAGGTCGCGCACTTCTGCTCGATGTGCGGGCCGAAGTTCTGCTCGATGAAGATCACCCAGGAAGTGCGCGAATACGCCGCCAAGATCGAAACCGTGGATGTGACGGTCGAGCAAGGCATGCGTGAGCAGGCCGAGCGGTTCCGCCAGGAAGGCAGCCAGCTGTATCACAAAGTCTAAGTCGCAGCGCTGACCCCTGTAGGAGCGGCCTTGTGTCGCGATGGGCCGCGAAGCGGCCCCGGCAATTTCAGCCGCGAAGCTGAAAACCTGGGGCCGCTTTGCGGCCCTTTCGCGACACAAGGCCGCTCCTACAGCGACCGCGTCCAATCCAATACCTTGCCGAGTGTCAAAGCATGACCACCCCCAGCCAATTCTCCCCCGACCACCCGGTCCCCACCGCCCAGCGCATCTTCGGCGCCCGCGACCTGTTCTCGCTATGGTTCTCCCTCGGCATCGGCCTGATGGTGCTGCAGGTCGGCGCCATGCTGGCCCCTGGCCTGGGCCTTGCCGGCGCGGTGCTGGCTATCGCCCTGGGCACCGGTGTGGGTGTGCTGCTGCTGGGGGCTGCCGGTGTCATCGGCAGCGATACCGGCCTGTCGGCCATGGGCACCCTGAAACTGAGCCTGGGTGGCCATGGTGCGCGTTTGCCGGCGATGCTCAACCTGCTGCAACTGGTGGGCTGGGGCGCGTTCGAGATCATCGTCATGCGCGATGCCGCCAGCCTGCTGGGCGCGCGGGCGTTCGGCGAAGCCAGCGCCTGGAACAGCCCTATGCTCTGGACCCTGTGCTTCGGCGCCCTGGCCACTCTGCTCGCGGTCGGTGGGCCGCTGGCGTTCGTGCGCAAGGTGCTGCGCACCTGGGGCATCTGGCTGCTGCTGGGCGCTTGCCTGTGGCTGACCTGGAACCTGTTCGCCAAGGCCGACCTGGCGGCACTGTGGGACCGTGCCGGTGACGGTTCGATGTCGCTGGCCGTGGGCTTCGACATCGCCATCGCCATGCCGCTGTCCTGGTTGCCGCTGATCGCGGATTACTCGCGTTTTGCCCGTAACGGCAAACATGTATTCGGCGGTACGGTGGTGGGCTACTTCATCGGCAACACCTGGCTGATGAGCCTGGGCGTGGGCTACACCTTGGCCTTCGCCGGCAGTGGCGAAGCCAACGCCCTGCTGCTGGCCCTCGCGGGCGCCGGCATGGGCATTCCACTGCTGCTGATTCTGCTGGACGAGTCGGAAAAGGCTTTTGCCGACATTCACTCGGCAGCCGTTTCCACCGGTGTGCTGGTGCGCCTGAAGGTCGAGCACCTGGCGCTGGCCATTGGCGTGCTGTGCACGCTGATCGCCTTGCTGGCGCCACTGGCACAGTACGAGAACTTCCTGCTGCTGATCGGCTCGGTGTTTGCACCGTTGTTCGGTGTGGTATTGATGGACCATTACGTGATCCGTCGCCGCCGCTTGCCGGCACAGGTGCATGGCTTGCACTGGCAGGCACTGCTGGCCTGGGCGGTGGGCGTTGCCGCGTACCATCTGATCGCCGCGCAAGCGCCGGACCTGGGTGCGACCCTGCCGGCATTGCTGCTGGCAGGGCTACTGCACGGGCTGTTGAGCTTCAGCCGCGGCCGGGAAACAGCTCGGGCTTGAGCACGCCATTCAGGCGTGGGTACGGGATCTTCAACTCCACGTGGCCCATGGAGTAGGGCGCGATGGAATAGACCTCGTACTTGACCACCACCGCGCCGTACGTCAGGGCGACGTGCGGCGACTGCTTGAACGGCCAGGTCTTGATGAACTCGGCGTCCTTGTCCATGCCTACGCTGATCAGCCAGGCGCGGTGCGACTCCTCGACGGTTTTCCAGAAGGTGTCTTCCTGGCCAGGCACCAGCATGTCCTGCAGGGTCAGCACCTTGTCCAGCTTGCGCGAATAGTTGATGAAACCACGCCCGGGCATGCCATGGGCGCCGCCGCTGTCCAGGTAGCTGGACAGTTCGATGATCACCAGTCCGTCATGCTGCTCGCGTACCTTGGCCTGCAGGTAGCTGCTGTTGCGCTTGTCGGCACTGGCCAGGTACTGCTGCTCGTAGGCTTGCAGGCTGGTCGGTGCGTTGCCGCGCTGGTTGTCTTCGGTCAGTTGCAGCAGGCGTTTCTCGACAATGCCATCGAGCTTGGGCAAGGCCGGGAAGTGGATCATGTCGATGTTCACCAGCGGGCAGTCGCTTTCGCTGCAGCCGGGTTTGACATGCTCCCAGGCATCACGCTTGACCTCGAGCGGCGCCCGGTAGTTGGGCGTGAACAGGCTTTGGCAGGCACCCAGGGCCAGGGCCAGCACAGCCACGGAAGTCAGTTTGACAAGTGTCATGAGGATCCTTGCAGAACAGGGAAAAGTCGGCCTTTGACCGTCTGCGCGGCCTTCAGTTCGCCACTAAGCTAACAGAGAGAAGGCGCGCTGTCCCGAGTGCGCGAACGGTTGCCGGAAAGGGATGAAACCGGCAGGCGTGCAGAGTAGGATGGCGCGATGCGGTATTCGAGGTAATGAGGATTTCCATGTCAGACGCGTTGAACTCAGTGCCCAAGGGCTTCGAAATCATCGAGCGGGCCAACTGCTTCCAGGGTTTTTACAAGCTCGACAAGCTACGCCTGCGCCACGAGTTGTTTGTCGGGGGCATGGGCCGCGAGATCAGCCGCGAACTGTTCGTGCGCCATGATGCGGTGTGCGTGCTGCCGTACGACCCGTTGCGCGATGAAGTGGTGCTGATCGAGCAGTTCCGCGTTGGTGCACTGGACAAGGTCGACAACCCCTGGCTGATCGAGATGGTGGCCGGGCTGATCGACAAGGACGAGCAACCCGAGGAAGTGGCCCATCGCGAAGCCGAAGAAGAAGCCGGCCTGACCTTCAGCGCCCTGTGGCCGATGACCCGTTACTTCCCGTCGCCCGGCGGCAGTGACGAATACGTTCACCTGTTCCTCGGCCGTTGCAGCAGCGAAGGGGCGGGCGGCCTGCATGGCCTGGAAGAAGAGGGCGAGGACATTCGCGTGCGCGTGTGGTCGTTCGAGGATGCCATGCAGGCGGTGCGCGACGGGCGCATCTGCAACGCGGCGACCATCATCGGCCTGCAATGGCTGGCGCTGAACCGTGACGAAGTACGAGGTATGTGGAAGTGAACCTGCTGCGCGAGCGTTATCGGGTCGATCTGGTCGGGCTGCAGGCAGCCTGCGAGGCCAACTACGCCCGGCTGATGCGCCTGTTGCCCGACATGCGCACCACCCAGAGCTCGCGCCGCATCGGCATGACCCAGGGCGACCAGATGCTTGGCGTGCTGGTGCTCGACGTGGTGCTGGCCTGCCCGTACACCACCACCCTGCACGTGCGCCAGGAGCACAGCCTGCCGTGGTTGCCGGTGCCGCACCTGGAAGTGCAGGTGTACCACGATGCGCGCATGGCCGAAGTGGTCAGTGCCGAACACACCCGGCGCCTGCGCAGCATCTACCCGTATCCGAACGAGGCCATGCACCAGCCGGACGAAAAGGCCCAGCTCAACCTGTTCCTCGGTGAATGGCTGAGCCACTGCCTGGCTTGTGGTCACGAACTGGCGAGCGTTCGCTGAAGTGTGACGCAGGTCGTTCGTGGGTGTTTGCTCGCACCCGTTGTGCAGCCATAATTCGCGCTGAATCCGTTCGAGGAGACGGCCGTTGCCGCAGCCAGACCAATCGCGCCCCGTGCATGTGGTGCAACTGACCGATGCCCACCTGTTCGCCGACCCGGCCGGCAGCATGCTGGGCCTCAATACCCGTGACAGCCTGCGCCATGTAGTGGCCCAGGTGCGACGGGAGCAACCGCTAGTCGACCTGCTGCTGTGCACTGGTGACCTGTCCCAGGACGCCAGCGTGGCGTCCTATGAAGCATTCCGTGAGCTGACCGCACCGTTTGCCGTGCCCACCCGCTGGTTGCCTGGCAACCATGACGAGGCCCGAGTCATGGCGCAAGTGGCGCCGGAGCTGGTACAGGCGGTGACCGATATCGGTGCGTGGCGCATCGTCATGCTCAACACGGCCGTACCCGGGGCGACGCACGGGCTGTTGGAGGATGACCAGCTGGCAGTGCTGGAAACGGCCTTGCGAGAGGCGGGTGAACGGCATTGCCTGGTGTGCTTCCACCATCAGCCGGTGGATATCGGCTGTGCCTGGATCGCGCCGATCGGCTTGCGCAACGCCCAGGCGCTGTTCGATATCGTCGAGGGTTATCCACAGGTGCGGGCGCTGCTGTGGGGGCATGTGCACCAGGAATGGGATGAAGTGCGTGGCGGCCTGCGCCTGCTGGCCACTCCGTCGACCTGTATCCAGTTCGCGGCGCGTAGCGAGGATTTTCAAGTGAGCGAGGAGCAGCCTGGATACCGCTGGCTGCGCCTGCACGCCGACGGGCGGTTGGAGACCGGGGTAGAGCGGGCACTGGATTTCCAGGTGAAGCTCGACTTCGATAGCCCTGGTTATTGAGCTGCGGCTGCAGACGCGCTCAATTGTAGGAGCGGCCTTGTGTCGCGATGGGCCGCAGAGCGGCCCCGGCAATATTTGTGGCGCAGCTGAAACCCTGGGGCCGCTTCGCGCCCCATCGCGACACAAGGCCGCTCCTACAGGGAACTGTGGTTGCGACTTCGGTGAAGAAATTGTTGCGAAACCCGTGACACTGCGTCAAAACCCGGCGAACGCGCTACACTGCGCGTCCCTGCGCCCATATCACCGGGCGCGAAGCCACAGATTCCGGGGGCAGCATGTCGGGTTCCATCCTCTATATCCATGGCTTCAACAGCTCGCCACTTTCGACCAAGGCGCGCCAACTCGAGGCCGTGATGCAGCAACTGGGCCTGTCGGCCCAACTGCGGGTGCCCGCCTTGCACCACCACCCACGGCAGGCCATCGCCCAGCTCGAAGCGGCCATCGCCGAGCTGGGCGCGCCACTGCTGGTGGGCAGTTCGCTCGGCGGCTACTATGCCACCTGTCTGGCCGAGCGCCACGGCCTCAAGGCCCTGCTGGTGAACCCGGCGGTAACACCGCACAAGCATTTCGACGGCTACCTGGGCACCCAGCACAATCACTACACCGGCGAAGCCTGGGAGCTGACCCACGATCATGTGCAGGCCCTGGCCGAACTGGAAGTACCAGCGCCGGTGGACGCCAGCCGCTATCAAGTGTGGTTGCAGACCGCCGATGAAACCCTGGACTATCGCCACGCCGAGCGCTATTACCGTGCTTGTGCCCTGCGCATCCAGGCCGGTGGCGACCACAGCTTCCAGGGCTTCGCCGAGCGCCTGCCGGCACTGCTGGCCTTCGCCGGCATTGCCCGTGGGCAGTACGCAGCGCTCGATTTTTCTGTATTTTGACTTTTTTGCATTCACCAGACTGACGACGAGACCCTATGGCCACTCCCAGCGCTAGCGCCTATAACGCAGACGCCATCGAAGTCCTCTCGGGCCTTGACCCGGTCCGCAAGCGGCCGGGCATGTACACCGATACCAGCCGCCCCAACCACCTGGCCCAGGAAGTCATCGACAACAGTGTCGACGAAGCCCTGGCCGGTCACGCCCGTTCGGTGCAGGTCATCCTCCATGCCGACCACTCGCTGGAAGTCAGCGACGATGGTCGCGGCATGCCGGTGGACATCCACCCGGAAGAGGGCGTTTCCGGGGTCGAGCTGATCCTCACCAAACTGCACGCCGGCGGCAAGTTCTCCAACAAGAACTACCAGTTCTCCGGTGGCCTTCACGGCGTGGGCATCTCGGTAGTCAACGCCCTGTCGACCCAGGTGCGCGTGCGCGTCAAACGTGACGGCAACGAATACCAGATGACCTTCGCCGATGGCTTCAAGGCCAGCGAGCTGGAAGTGGTCGGCTCGGTCGGCAAGCGCAACACCGGTACCAGCGTGTACTTCAGCCCCGACCCCAAGTACTTCGATTCGCCGAAGTTCTCCATCAGCCGCCTCAAGCACGTGCTCAAGGCCAAGGCCGTGCTGTGCCCGGGCCTGCTGGTCAGCTTCGAGGACAAGGCCAGCGGCGAGAAGGTCGAATGGCACTACGAGGACGGCCTGCGCTCATACCTGGTGGACTCGGTAAACGAGTTCCAGCGCCTGCCCGACGAGCCGTTCTGCGGCAGCCTGGCCGGTAACAAGGAGGCGGTGGACTGGGCCTTGCTGTGGCTGCCAGAAGGCGGCGACAGCATCCAGGAAAGCTACGTCAACCTGATCCCTACCGCCCAGGGCGGCACCCACGTCAACGGCCTGCGCCAGGGCCTGCTGGATGCCATGCGCGAGTTCTGCGAGTTCCGCAACCTGCTGCCGCGCGGCGTGAAGCTGGCGCCGGAAGACGTCTGGGAACGCATCACCTTCGTGCTGTCGATGAAGATGCAGGACCCGCAGTTCTCCGGGCAGACCAAGGAGCGCCTGTCGTCGCGCGAGGCGGCGGCCTTCGTTTCCGGCGTGGTCAAGGATGCCTTCAGCCTGTGGCTCAACGCCCACCCAGAGCTGGGCATGCAACTGGCGGAGCTGGCCATCAGCAACGCCGGGCGCCGCCTGAAGGCCAGCAAGAAGGTCGAACGCAAACGCATCACCCAGGGCCCGGCACTCCCCGGCAAACTGGCCGATTGCGCCGGCCAGGATCCGATGCGCGCCGAACTGTTCCTGGTCGAGGGTGACTCGGCCGGTGGCTCGGCCAAGCAGGCACGCGACAAGGAATTCCAGGCGATCCTGCCGCTGCGCGGCAAGATCCTCAACACCTGGGAAGTGGACGGTGGCGAAGTCCTGGCCAGCCAGGAAGTGCACAACATCGCCGTGGCCATTGGCGTCGACCCGGGGGCCACTGACCTTGCGCAGCTGCGCTACGGCAAGATCTGCATCCTTGCCGACGCCGACTCCGACGGCCTGCACATCGCCACGCTGCTGTGCGCGCTGTTCGTCCAGCACTTCCGCGCGCTGGTCGAGGCCGGGCATGTGTACGTGGCCATGCCGCCGCTGTACCGCATCGACCTGGGCAAGGAAATCTACTACGCCCTCGACGAGGCCGAGCGCGACGGTATCCTCGATCGCCTGGTGGCCGAGAAGAAACGCGGCAAGCCACAGGTAACCCGCTTCAAGGGCCTGGGCGAGATGAACCCGCCACAGCTGCGCGAGACCACCATGGACCCGAACACCCGGCGCCTGGTGCAGCTGACCCTGGACGATGTGCAGGCCACCTGCGAGCTGATGGACAAACTGCTGGCCAAGAAGCGCGCGGGTGACCGCAAGAGCTGGCTGGAAACCAAGGGTAACCTGGCCGAGGTCATGGTTTGATTCGGCGGCTTCTGGCTGCCTGTCTGGCGCTGGTTGCCCTGCCGAGCCTGGCGGGCAACTGGCCAGAGTTGAAGCTGAGCGCCGAGCACCCGATCGAAGGCATGCGCGGTGGCAACCTGTCTGGCCTGGTGGAATGCCGGGGCGGGCTGTGGGGCGTGTCCGACCGCGACGACGACCGTATCTACCGCTTCGACCAGCAAAACCCGACCTGGCGCGCGCAGCCGCTCACCTTCACCCCGCCAGCGGTGCCGGAAAGTGGCCTGCCGTGGGGTCTGAAGTCGCGCAACTGGGCGGCGTCGTATATTCGTGGCGGCGAGCTGGATTTCGAAGGCATCAGCTGTGACCAGGCGGGTAACCTGTACCTGGTCAGCGAGGCGCATGCCGCGGTGCTGCAACTGCCGCTGGAAGGCGAAGCGGACTGGTTGAAGATCGACCCGGCCATGGTTCGTCAGGCCCGTGCCAGCGGCATGCTGCTGAACTTCAACGCCTTGTTCGAAGGCCTGGCGATCAACCCGGCGGGCGACCGCCTGTGGCTGGCCGCCGAGCGCGAGCGGCGGGGCCTGGTGGCCATCGAGCGCCAGCAATCGGTGTGGACCTGCGGCCGCAGTTGCGTGCTGCTGAGCGAGGCTGGCGTCGAAATGCAGCCGGCGCAGATGCCCAATGCCCAGGCACTGTCGCGCGACTTCGCTGACCTTGCCTGGTTCGAAGGCAAGCTGTTCACCCTCGAACGCAACGCCTACCGGGTCTGCCGTCGGGATACTGACAGTGGCAAGGTCGAGCGCTGCTGGTCGTTCGCTGCCGATGCCCTGGTCGAGTCGCGCCGCTATCAACAGCCGTTCGGCCTGGCCGAGGCCCTGGTGATCGATGCCAAGGGCGCCTGGATCGGTGTGGACAACAACAACGGCGCCCGCGCCGATGGCGAGGCACGCCCGATCGTCTGGCGCTTCGATGCGCCGGAAGGCGGATGGAGCGCCAAGCCATGAGCCAGGCACCGGGCAAGCGGGCTGGCAAGGTATTGATGATCGTCGCCTGGGCGGCGGCGCTGTTCCTTGCCACGCGTTTCTTCGGCCAATGGGAAGACAGCCAGCGCAACCCCAATGCCCAGGTGCAGTCGTCGCATGGCGAAGGCTTTATCGAGGTGCGCCTGCTGGGCAACGGCCAGGGCCACTTCGTGATGGATGGCGCAATCAACGGCCAGGTGGTGCATTTCATGCTCGACACCGGTGCCACCGACGTGGCCATCCCCGAGGCGCTGGGCCGCGAGTTGGGCCTGGAGCGTGGCAGCCCGGTGCAGCTCAGTACCGCCAACGGCCGTACCGAAGGCTACCGCACGCGCCTGGCCAGCCTGCAACTGGGGGATATCCGCCTGCAGGACGTGCGCGCCATCGTGGTGCCGGGCCTGGATGGGCAGACCGTATTGCTGGGCATGAGTGCCCTGAAACAACTTGAATTTACCCAGCGCGGCGGCACCATGCTGCTGCGCCAGAACCTGAAATGACGAGGCCCGCATGAGCGACTCACTGGAACTCAGCCTGGACGGCGTGGAACGCCGCTCGCTGGCTGACTTCACCGAACAGGCCTACCTCAACTACTCCATGTACGTGATCATGGACCGCGCCCTGCCGCACATCGGCGATGGTCTGAAGCCGGTGCAGCGACGCATCGTCTACGCCATGAGCGAGTTGGGGCTCGATGCCGATGCCAAGCACAAGAAGTCGGCGCGTACCGTCGGTGACGTGCTCGGCAAGTTCCACCCCCACGGCGACTCGGCCTGCTACGAGGCCATGGTGCTGATGGCGCAGCCGTTCAGCTACCGCTATACCCTGGTCGACGGCCAGGGCAACTGGGGTGCGCCGGACGATCCGAAGTCGTTCGCTGCCATGCGTTATACCGAAGCGCGTCTTTCGCGCTACGCCGAAGTGCTGCTCAGCGAAGTCGGCCAGGGCACCGTGGACTGGGTGCCCAACTTCGACGGCACCCTGCAGGAGCCCGCCGTGCTGCCGGCGCGCCTGCCCAACATCCTGCTCAACGGCACCACTGGTATCGCTGTGGGCATGGCCACCGACGTGCCGCCGCACAACCTGCGTGAAGTGGCCACGGCCTGCGTGCGCCTGCTCGACGAGCCCAAGGCCACCATCGAGCAGCTGTGCGAGCACATTCAGGGGCCGGACTACCCGACCGAGGCCGAGATCGTCACGCCGCGGGCAGAAATCCTGAAGATGTACGAAAGCGGCCGCGGCTCCATCCGCATGCGCGCCGTGTACCGCGTCGAGGATGGCGACATCGTCGTCACCGCGCTGCCGCACCAGGTCTCCGGGGCCAAGGTGCTGGAGCAGATCGCCGCGCAGATGCAGGCCAAGAAGCTGCCGATGGTCGCCGACCTGCGTGACGAGTCGGACCACGAGAACCCGTGCCGCATCGTCATCATCCCGCGCTCCAACCGCGTGGATGCCGATGAACTGATGCAGCACCTGTTTGCCACCACCGACCTGGAAAGCAGCTACCGGGTCAACGTCAACATCATCGGCCTGGACGGCAGGCCACAGCTTAAGAACCTGCGAGCGCTGCTGCTGGAGTGGCTGGAGTTCCGTACCACTACCGTCCGTCGCCGCCTGCAGCACCGCCTGGACAAGGTGGAGAAGCGCCTGCACTTGTTGGAAGGTTTGCTGACCGCGTTCCTCAACCTGGATGAAGTTATCCACATCATCCGTACCGAGGACCAGCCCAAGCAAGCCCTGATCGCCCGTTTCGACCTGACCGAAATCCAGGCCGACTACATCCTCGAGACCCGCCTGCGGCAGCTGGCGCGCCTGGAAGAGATGAAGATCCGCGGCGAGCAGGATGAATTGCTGAAAGAGCAGGCCAAACTGCTCGCCCTGCTGGGCAGCGATGCCAAGCTGCGCAAACTGGTACGCAGCGAGCTGATCAAGGATGCCGAAAACTATGGCGACGACCGCCGCTCGCCGATCGTCGAGCGTGCCGAGGCCAAGGCGCTGTCGGAAAACGAACTGATGCCGACCGAGCCGGTCACCGTGGTGCTGTCTGAGAAGGGCTGGGTGCGCTGCGCCAAGGGCCACGACATCGATGCCACCGGCCTGTCGTACAAGGCCGGCGATGGCTTCAAGGCCGCCGCCGCCGGGCGCTCCAACCAGTTTGCCGTGCTCATCGACTCCACTGGCCGCAGCTACTCGCTGGCCGCTCACAGCCTGCCGTCGGCGCGTGGTCAGGGTGAACCGCTGACCGGTCGCCTGACGCCACCACCGGGGGCCACCTTCGAGTGCGTGCTGTTGCCGGACGACGATGCGCTGTACGTGGTGGCTTCGGACGCCGGCTATGGCTTCGTGGTCAAGGGTGAAGACCTGCAGGCCAAGAACAAGGCCGGCAAGGGCTTGCTCAGCCTGCCCAACGGTGCCAAGGTCATGACCCCGCGCCCGGTGGCCAACCGCGAGCAGGACTGGCTGGCGGCGGTGACCACCGAAGGCCGTCTGCTGGTGTTCAAGGTCAGCGACCTGCCTCAGCTGGGCAAAGGCAAGGGCAACAAGATCATCGGGGTGCCGGGCGACCGGGTAGCCAGCCGTGAAGAATTTGTTACCGATCTGGCTGTGATTGCCGATGGCGCGACACTTGTATTGCAAGCCGGCAAGCGTACCCTATCTCTGAAAGCGGACGACCTGGAGCATTACAAGGGCGAGCGCGGACGGCGCGGCAGCAAGCTGCCACGCGGGTTCCAGCGGGTCGATGGGTTGCAGGTGGAAGTGCCGGCGTAACCGGTTGAAATGTCTGGAACGGCAATTTCAGCGTCGTTCCGGGCAGAAATGCTGGAGTCGGACGGTTATTTCGCGGATGATATGGCCCTTGCGGTGCCGGCGTGGCCGTGTGCCCGTTTGAATCTATGTGTATCACTGCGGTTGGCCTTTTGGCGACCGCCTGGATGGGATGATGAAATTTCTGCGCCTTCCATTTGCGCTGTTGATGACTGGCCTGCTGGGCCTTGGCGGGTGCACCATGCACCAGCCGGTTGCCCTGTACCAGCTCGACAGTGGTGATCCTGGCCAGCCTTCGCAGAGTGCGGGCATGGCCGTGGTGCTCGGCCCGGTATCGGTTGCCGATTACCTGCAACGTGAAACCTTCCTGCAACGTCAGGCCGATGGCAGCCTGAGTTCGGCGACCGACGGTCGTTGGGCCGGCAGCCTTTCGTCGGATATCGACCAGCTGTTGGTGCGCCAACTCGCCTGGCGCCTGGACAGCCAGCGCGTGGTGCTGGCCCCGGCGGCGACCGGTTTCAACCCCGATGTACAAGTACTGCTGTCGATTACTCGCCTGGACTCGGGCAAGGACCAGCCGGCCGTCCTGGATGCCCAGTGGCGCTTGTTGGACCGCCGTGGTCATGTGCGTGACAATCGCATCGTTCACCTCGAGCAGCCACACGCGGGCAGCGAGGCGTCGCAGGTACAGGCCCAGGGCCAGTTGCTGCAGAAGCTGGCCGAACAGCTGAGCACTGCGGTCAAGCCGCTGGCCAACCAGCCGGCGATTGCCGAAGAGTCGCCAAAAAAGCCGGCTGCTCCGGTGCAGGTGAAAAAGACGCCGGAGAAATCCAAGATCCCGATGGCTGCGCCGATTCGAACCGATATGGAAGTCTACCGGTTCTGATCCAACTGCCAGATACGAAAAAGCCCGCAACGATGCGGGCTTTTTCGTATCTGCTGTTTTTGTACTGTCTGTGCTGGCCTCTTCGCGGGTAAACCCGCTCCCACAGGTTGGCGCAGGCCCCTGTGGGAGCGGGTTTACCCGCGAAGAGGCCAGCCCGGTATCAGGCCCGGCGTTCGTGCATCCGCGCCAACTGCCGCTCCAGCATCGACGGGTAGGGCTCCATCAGGCGCTCCACGCAGCAGGCGCCCTCGGGGCTGGCAATCGGGCGAATGCGGGCGCGCTGGCGAATCAGCGTGTCATCGCTGATCTGCCGCTCCACCAGCAACAGGTTGCGGCTGTGCTGCGACAGCGCCAGGGCGTCCTGGGCCTTTTCGGCCATCAGCAGGTCTACCAGCTCCAGCCCTTGCAGGTCGTTGCCCAGGGCCAGGCCCAGTTGCAGCTGCAGGGTGATGCCGCTGTCCGCCACCTCGATCTGCAGGGCATGGCCCAGGGCGCGCAACAGCTCGCCGCAGCAGATGGCGTTGGTCAGGTAGTCCTCGCCGCAGTCGCGGCTGTGGAACAGCACCAGGGTGCTGCCGTCGTTGAGTGTGTGGGTTTCGCCGTCGTAGAGCGAGGCGGCGTGCTCCAGGCAATCACGGTAGCGCTCGGTCAGTTCGGTCAGGCGCGTGCGCGGCAGGCGACGCAGCTGCTCCTGCGAACCCAGTTGCACGGCAAGCACGGCGCTGTACTGCGGCTCGTCGGATTCGACCACGGCGGCCTTGGGCGCGCTTTCGTCGTCCAGCAGGCCGGCGAAGGCTTCATCGTCATCCTCGTCCGCCTGGGCGGCCAGCTTGGCGCGCGGCGCGGCCTTGGCTGCCGGGGCGGCGTCGTGCAGGTCGTCGAACTGCTCGTCGTCCTCTTCTTCGGGCTCCGGCTCAGGTGGCGGCGGCGGGGCCAGGCGCGCGTGCAGCTGGCGGGCGATGTCGCCGATCTCGTCCTGGCGGTCGGTGGCCGGGGTATAGGGTTGCGGGTCGCGCAGCCACACCCGCAGCTGCAGCAGCGGCAGGGTGATGAAGCGGCCCTGGCGCAGGCTCAGGGTCAGTGCCAGCACCAGCAGGATGGCGGCAAGGATGCCCATGCTCTGCAGGCTGATCAGCATCGGCTGCTGGAACTGGCTCATGTCCAGGCTGATGCGCAGTTGCCCGGCGGTCACGTCCTGGAAGGTGATCTTGGTCTGGTACAGGCCTTCGGCCTCGCCCAGCAGGCTATTGCGCGGGCGCTGGCCGGCCTCGGCGAGGATACGGTTGTCCACGCTGTAGATCGCTGCATGGGCCACCAGTGGGTTTTTCACCAGGTTGCCGAGCAGCACGTTGAGGCTGAGGATGTCGTTGGCCACCAGCAGCTCGGTCGCCGAGGTGGCGGTCTGGGTGGTCAGGCTCTGACCCAGGGCATCGGCCTGCTCGTGCATGGCCTGCTTGAACTGCAGGCCCATCACGCAGGCGTAGATCACCAATGCCAGCGCCACCAGGAAAATGTTGGTGCAGGCGATGCGCAGTGCCAGCGGCACGCGACGTTGACTCAGGGCGCGATAGATCATCAGGAAGAAGTTGTCTGCTTTGACGGGCGTGGGCCGGTTCACTGAGCTCGGCTCTTAATGGCATGAAAGTGTGGGGCAGTATAGCGAGCCGGGTTTTGTCGGCAAAGTATCGTTGGCGCCCGACGGTCACGGAAAATCGGTAGAATGCGCATTTTTCATCGAAGTCGGAGCCAGGTTGTGCGCGAAATCGTCCTGATCAACATCACCGGTGAGGACCGTCCCGGTCTCACTGCGGCTATCACCGGCGTCCTGCTGCAGGGCGGTGTGAGCATCCTCGACATTGGCCTGGCAGTCATGCACGGTACCTTGTCGTTCGGCATCCTGGTCGATATCCCGGACAACGAAGTGGCCACCTCCCTGCTGCAGAGCGTGCAGGCCAAGGCCCACGAACTGAACCTGCAGGCCCGCTACACGCCGATTTCCGAGGCGGACTACCAGCACTGGGCCGATGGCCACGGCGAGGCGCGCCACATCGTCACCTTGCTCAGCCGCAAGATCACCCCCGAGCAGCTGCAGCGGGTGAGTGCGGTGATCAGCCAGTACGGCCTGACCATCGAGCGCATCGAGCGCCTGTCGGCCCGTGTGGCGCTGGATGCCGAGACCGACAAGGGCAAGGCGGCCATCGAGATTTCCGTGCGCGGCGTGCCGAGCGATGCCCAGGCGCTGCGTGCCGACTTCTTCGCCTTGGCTGAAGAGCTGAGCATCGACATCGCCTTCCAGAAGGACGACCTGTTCCGCCGCAACCGCCGCCTGGCGGTGTTCGACATGGACTCGACGCTGATCGAAGCCGAAGTCATCGACGAACTGGCCAAGGCCGCTGGCGTGGGTGAGCAGGTGGCCGCGATCACCGAGCGCGCGATGCGTGGCGAGCTGGACTTCCGCGCCAGCTTCAAGGAGCGCATGGCGCTGCTCAAGGGCCTGGATGTGGGCGTGCTGGACGAGATCGGTGCGTCGCTGCGCCTGACCGAAGGTGCCGAGAATCTGTTCGCAGAGCTCAAGCGCCTGGGTTACAAGACGGCGATCCTGTCCGGTGGCTTCACTTACTTTGCCCGCCAGGTGCAGGCGCGCCTGGGCATCGACTATGTGTTCGCCAACGAGCTGGAAGTGGTCGATGGCAAGGTGACCGGCGTGGCTGTGGAGCCGATCGTCGATGCCCAGCGCAAGGCCGAGCTGCTGCAGAAGCTGGCCAGCGAAGAAGGCTTGCAGCTGGAGCAGACCATTGCCGTGGGTGACGGTGCCAACGACCTGCCGATGCTGTCGCTGGCCGGCCTGGGCGTGGCGTTCCGCGCCAAGCCGCTGGTGCGCCAGTCGGCCAAGCAGGCGATTTCTACCCTGGGGCTGGATGGGGTGTTGTATCTGCTGGGCCTGCGGGACCGCGACGCGCGCGGCTGATCTGCAAATTTGGGGCTGCTTCGCAGCCCTTCGCGGGCACGCCCGCTCCCACAGAGAGAGCCGCGCTTACCCTGTGGGAGCGGGCGTGCCCGCGAAGGGCCGCACAGCGGCCCCAATAAAAAGGCCCTGCAGTGAAGGGCCTTTTCATACTGCTCGAATCAAGCCTGCACAGGCACCGCCAACTGCTGCCCCATGCGCACCGCGGAACCAGCACCCAGGTTCTCCGCCCACTTCACCTGCTCCGGCCCGAACAGCACGATAGCAGTCGACCCCAGCTTGAAACGGCCCAGTTCGGCGCCTTTCTCCAGATGGATCGGCGCGCGGCTGGCTTCGTCGTAGCGGAAGGTCTTCAGTTCACGCTTGGGTGGCGTCACCAGGCCGGCCCACACGGTTTCGATCGAAGCGACGATCATCGCGCCAACCAGCACCACGGCCATCGGCCCGCGCTCGGTATCGAACAGGCATACCACACGCTCGTTGCGGGCGAACAGCTCGGGGACGTTCTCTGCGGTGGTCTGGTTGACCGAGAACAGGCGGCCCGGCACGTAGACCATTTCACGCAGGGTACCGGCCAGCGGCATGTGCACGCGGTGGTAATCCTTGGGCGACAGGTAGATGGTGGCGAACTCGCCGCCCATGAACGGCGCGGCCATGGCCGGGTCACCGCCCAGCAGCTCCTGTGCGCTGAAACCGTGGCCCTTGGCCTGGAAAATGCGGCCGTGCTCGATCGGGCCAAGCTGGCTGACGGCACCGTCGGCCGGGCACAGGATGGCGCCCGGGGCCTCGTCCAGCGGGCGGGCACCCGGCTTCAGGGCGCGGGTGAAGAATGCATTGAAGTGCTCGTAGGCGCTCAGGTCCTCGACCAGCGCTTCGCTCATGTTGACCTGGTAACGCTTGGCGAACCAGGCGGTGAAGGCGTTCTTGAACCAGCGCACGCGGCACTCGGCGATGCAGCCGGCCAGCCGCGACAGCAGGTGGTGCGGCAGCAGGTACTGGCTGATGATGAACAAACGGGATTTCATGCAGGTTCCTTAGACTTCTACTGGCGTGTCCGGGTGGTTGCCCCATTCGCTCCACGAGCCGGCGTAGGCCTTGACGCGCGGGTAGCCGAGGGCCTTGGCCACCAGGTAGGTGAAACCGGAGCGGCGGTGGGTCTGGCAGTGGGTAATCACTTCCTTGTCGGGGGTGATGCCCAGTTTCTGCAGGACTTCGGCGATGTCCTGGCGAATGCGCAGGTGGTCGTTGAGGTCCATGCCGGCGGTCCACTCGAAGTTGATCGCGCCGGGGATGTGGCCGCCCTTGGCTGCCAGCACTTTCTCGCCGCTGAATTCCTGCGGGCCACGGGCGTCCCAGATGACCAGGTCGTCGGCGCCCAGGCGGCTTTGCAGGTACTCGCGGGTGGCGGTGGGCGAACTGTCGATGCGCAGGTGCACCGGCGTGTTGCCGCTGGCGGGCACTTCTGTGGAGAGCTTGTCGGCGGGCCAGGCCTGGATGCCGCCATTGAGGTAGTGGTAACGCTTGTGGCCGATCACGTCGAGCAGCCAGATGAAGCGCCCGGCCCAGCCGCCGCCCTCATCGTCATACACCACATACACGGCATCGTCGCGGTGGCCGAGTTCGCTGAACAGTTTTTCCAGCTCGCCCAGAGCCGGCAGCAGGCCGGGGGCGGGGGGCTGGCCGAGCTGGGTACGCTTGCCTTCGACGAAGCGTGCGCCGGGGATATGCCCGCTGACATAGCGGTTGGCGCTGCTCAGGTCGACCAGGATCAGCTGTGGCGAATCCAGGCGCGGCAGCAGGTCCGCGGCTTCGATCACCAGGGGCAGGCCGGAAAAGTCAGTCATCCACGGTCTCCAGTGTGGAAAGAGGGGCGATTGTAGCGCAAGGCTCAGGCCTTGCGGTTGGCAAACACCGACAGCGCCCGTTCGGTGCACTGTGCGGTCTTGCCGAAGGCTTGCACGCTGATATCGGTCAGCGGCCGGCAGCCTTGGTCAGCCACCATCAGCATCAGCACCTGGTCCGTCACCGCCAGCGAGCGCAGCAGCACGTGCTCGCTGCGGAACAAGGCACGCAGCGGGGCCGGCAGCAGGGCCGAGAACTGGCTGTGGTTTTCCGGGGTGATACGCAATTGCCCGGCCTTGGCCAGCAGCTTTTGCAGCAGTTTGTTCTTCTCCACCGGCAGTACCAGCGCCCCGGCTTCCTTGGGCAGGCCGGCCATCTGCTGCACGCGCAGCTCGTTTTTGACCTTGTCCAGGCTCAGCAGCAGGATCCGCTGCATGCCAGAGGCCAGAAGGGCCTCGATAACCTGCGTGGCCAGGTGCACGCTGTTGGTGAACGGGCTGGGCTGGGCCAGAAGGTCCTGGCACAGCTTGCGCCAGCGCGCCAGTTCGTCGCTGGTGGGCGGTGGCGGAGCCAGCATGTCTGGGTGCGGGCGGCGCTGGTGCCAGGGCCAGATCAGCGCTTCGGCCGGGTGGAACAGGGCATGCTGGGCATGGCGGCGGGCGCTGGCCGCAGCCTGCTGGTGCACCTGCTGCTGCACGTCTTCCAGCGAGGTCTGCAGGTACAGTGCGGTCAACAGCTGCCAGCGCAGCAGGTGCGGGTTGTCCCAGCCCACCTGTGCCGCCAGGGCCAGGTTGTTGGCCAGCAGCACGGTGTTGGCCGGCTGGTTGAACCAGCGGCGCAGGCCTGGCTCGGCGTCCAGGCGGTGTTGCTGGCTGAGCAGGTCCGGGTCGCGGGCGATACTGAGCACCTGGGCCAGTTGTTCGCGTTCTTCCAGCAATAGGCGGTAACCCTGGGTCACCCATTGTGGCAGGCGCCAGTACTCCGCCATGGTCTGGCAAAGCTCCATGATGCGCACGCCAAACAGTTCTTCCTCGACATGGGCGGCGTCTTCGCCCTTGTGGATAACCCGCAGCTCCCAGGTATCGAGCAGCTTGGGGTAGGCCAGCGCCAGCGGCCAGAGTGGCGACAGGAACAACAGGCTGCCCCAGTGGATTTCCTGCCACAGCCGTGCCAGGCGGCTGGCGAACAGGCCGCTGGCCTGCTGCGAGGCGTGCTGGCTGATCAGCTGGAACTGGCACAGTACCGGCGGGATTTCTTCGACGGGCACAGCTGGCAGGCGTTTGAGCAGCTGTTCGCTGCGCTCCAGGCCCAGGCGGTTGAGGGCGACTTCCAGGCTTTCGGCGGGCTCTGCCAGGCTGGCATTGGTGGGGTGATTGGCTTCGCGCATCACCGACAGCACCAGTGCCGGGCTATCCTGCATCAGTTCGGCGATATCGCGCAGCGAGCGGCGGCTATCGTGGATGGCGGCCATGACCCGGTCGTAGCTGTGCTTCGGCACGGGGATGCGAACACTCTCGAGCAGCTTTACCCAGGCCTCTAGCGTACGTGGAGCCTGAGCGGGCACCTTGGTTTCAATTGGCATTTTGACATCAGTCCGAACTGGCTTTTCGCATTGAGTGGCTATAGTCTGGCGCAGTTCTGCCGATAAGTAGAAGAAGAGTTTTAAAGCTCCCGTCTCTTCCCCTGACCACGACAGCAAGTGCTTTGAACCTATGGCTAAAATTATCGGCATCATCGTCGTATTCGCGAGCGTGCTCGGCGGATACGTGCTTTCCCACGGCAAGATCGCGGCGCTGATCCAGCCGTTCGAAGTACTGATCATCGGCGGTGCGGCCTTTGGTGCATTCCTCCAGGCCAACCCTGGCCACATGACCATGCACGTCATCAAGAAGTCGATGAAGATGTTCGGCTCGCGCTTCACTCATGCCTTCTACCTGGAAGTGCTGGGCCTGGTGTACGAGATCCTCAACAAGAGCCGGCGCGAAGGCATGATGGCCATCGAGGCCGACATCGAGGATGCCGCCGCCAGCCCGATCTTCGCCAAGTACCCGACGGTGCTGGCCGATGAGCGCATGACCGCGTTCGTCTGCGACTACCTGCGCATCATGTCCACCGGCAACATGGCCCCGCACGAGCTCGAGGGCCTGTTCGACATGGAACTGCTGAGCATGAAGGAAGAACTGGAGCACCCGTCCCATGCGGTGACCGGCATCGCCGACGGCATGCCGGGCTTCGGTATCGTTGCGGCGGTACTGGGTATCGTGGTGACCATGGCCTCGCTCGGCGACGGTGACCAGGCCTCCATCGGCCTCCATGTGGGTGCGGCACTGGTGGGTACCTTCTTCGGTATTCTGGCGGCCTACGGCTTCTTCGGCCCGTTGGCCAAGTGCCTGGAACACGATGCCAAGGAAGAGCTGAACCTCTACGAATCGATCAAGGCTTCGCTGGTGGCCTCGGCCTCGGGCATGCCGCCTTCGCTGGCGGTCGAGTTCGGGCGCAAGGTGCTGTACCCCAAGCACCGCCCAAGCTTCGCCGAACTGGAACAAGCGGTTCGCGGTCGCTGAGTCATGGAGAACAATCAGCCCATCATCGTCAAGCGCGTCAAGCGCTTTGGCGGCGGCCATCACGGCGGCGCCTGGAAAATCGCCTTCGCCGACTTCGCCACGGCGATGATGGCGTTCTTCCTGGTGCTGTGGCTGTTGTCCACGGCCACACCGGAACAGAAGATCGCCATTGCCGGCTACTTCAAGGACCCGATCGGCTTCTCGGAAAGCGGAACGCCCTACGTCATCGACCTGGGCGGCTCGCCTCAGCTGGCACCGGAAAAGACCATCAACCCCGAAGCCAAGTCGGAGCCGACGCCTGATACCAGCATCCAGCTGGACAAGGACCAGGTGGAGACCATGGCCGAGCAGGTCGAGCGTGAGCGCCTGGAGTTGCTGCTGCAGGAACTGCAGAACAAGGTGGAAGAGAACCCGCAGCTGCAGAAGTTCAAGGACCAGATCCTGTTCGAGATCACCCAGGACGGCCTGCGCATCCAGATCATGGACGCCGAGAACCGGCCGATGTTCGACATTGGCAGCGCGCGCCTGCAGCCGTACTTCGAGGACATCCTGCTGGCCATGGCCGACACCATCAAGGCGGTGCCGAACAAGATCAGCATCAGTGGCCACACCGACGCCAAGCCTTATGCCGGCAGTGGCGAGTTCGGCAACTGGGAACTGTCTGCCAACCGCGCCAACGCCGCGCGCCGTGCACTCGTGGCCGGCGGCTACCCGGATGACCAGGTGGCGCGGGTGGTGGGTTATGCCTCGTCGTCGCTGTTCGATCGCAAGGACCCGTTCAACCCGGTCAACCGCCGCATCGACATCATCGTGCTGACCAAAAAGGCCCAGCGCAATATCGAAGGCGAACAGGGCGCGCCGGAAGCATCGGCTGCCGAGCCTGCGCCGCCGGCCGCTGCGGCACCGGCGGCGCCAGGGGAGGCCGGGCAGGCCCCCATGCAGCCTCGTGAACTGCGCCAGAAGCTGAACATCTTCGAAGAGGGGACACTGAAGATGGATGAGGCCAAGGACCAGTAGGTTCTTGGGGCGCCCTGCACGGTCCTTGTAGGAGCGGCCTTGTGTCGCGATAGGGCCGCAAGGCGGCCCCCGGATCTCTGCATTTTGGCAAAGATTGCTGGGGCCGCTCTGCGGCCCTATCGCGACACAAGGCCGCTCCTACAGGCGTGTGCTGCAGCTGAACCTCGCGCCCACAGGGGTTAGTAAGCGTCTTCCGGCAAACTGGCAATGATAGAGCGGTAGCTGTTCATCCGTTGCTGCTTGATACGCCCCTCGTCCAGCGCCTTGAGCAGCGCACAGCCCGGTTCGCGATCATGCTTGCAGTCGCGGAAGCGGCAGGTGCCGAACAGGTCGCGGAACTCGATGAAACCATCCTCCACATCACTGCGGCTGACATGACCCAGGCCGAACTCGCGGATGCCCGGCGAGTCGATCAGGTCGCCACCATTGGGGAAGTGGTACAACCGCGCGGTGGTGGTGGTGTGGGTGCCCTGGCCAGACCACTCCGACAGGTCGCCGACACGGGTGCCAGCGTCCGGCAGCAAGCTGTTGACCAACGACGACTTGCCCACCCCTGACTGGCCGACAAACACGCTGATGTGGCCGTCGAGCATCTGTTGCAGGCGTTGCATGCCGTCACCCTGGTGGGCCGAGACCTCCAGCAGCGGGTAGCCCAGCTCGCGGTAAACCTCCAGCAGCGCATGCAGGCCCGGGCCGTTCTCGTCGTTGATCAGGTCAGCCTTGTTCAGCAGCAGCAGCGGGCGAATGCCGGCGTGCTCCGCCGCCACCAGATAACGGTCGATGAGGTTGGGGTGCGGCTCGGGCGCGGGGGCGAAGACGATCACGATAAGGTCGACGTTGGCCGCCACCGGTTTCAGCTGGCCGTGGTTGTTTGGCCGGCACAGCTCGGTACTGCGCGGCATCTGCGCGACGATCACGCCAATGCCCTGGTTGCCCGAGCGCCATACCACGCGGTCGCCGGTAACCAACGCCGGCAGGTTGGCGCGCAAGTGGCAGCGGAACACCTGGCCTGCGGCTTCGCCGTCCTGGGCTTCCACTTCTACCTGCACACCGAAGTGCGCAATCACCAGGCCCAGTTGCTCCGGCCCCAGGTCGCCACCCTCCAGCTCCTGCAGCACGTGCTGTTCGCGTTTGGCCGCACGCGCGGCGCGCTCGTTCTGGATTTTTTCGATGCGCCAGTTCTGGCGGCGATTGAGCTGGCGTTTGGCCATGAAGATTCCGTGCGTGGGGGCAGGTTGAAAACGGCAGGCAGTTTAGCACGCCAGGCGCCGGACCATTTGGCTTACCTTCGCGCCGTGAATGGGCGTGCCTTGGCCACTACGCTACTATGACGGCCTATACGAGGAGCCCCCGCATGCAAAACCCACAGAACCTGATCTGGATCGATTTGGAAATGACTGGCCTGGATCCGGACAGCGACGTCATCATCGAGATGGCCACCATCGTCACCGACAGCGAACTGAACACCCTGGCCGAAGGGCCGGTGATCGCCATCCACCACAGTGACGAAGTGCTGGCGCGCATGGACGAGTGGAACACCCGCACCCATGGCGCTTCGGGCCTGACCCAGCGCGTACGCGAGAGCAAGGTCGACATGGCCGCAGCCGAGGCGCAGACCATTGCCTTCCTCGAGCAGTGGGTACCGAAAGGCAAGTCGCCGATCTGCGGCAACAGCATCTGCCAGGACCGCCGCTTCCTCTACCGGCACATGCGCAACCTGGAAAACTACTTCCACTACCGCAACCTGGATGTCTCGACCCTGAAGGAGCTGGCTGCACGCTGGGCGCCTGATGTGCGTGACAGCTTCAAGAAGGGCAACACCCACCTGGCGCTGGACGACATCCGCGAATCCATCGCCGAACTGCGCCACTATCGCGAGCACTTCATCAAGGTGTGAGCCGAAAAGGCGCAGATATTGTATCTGCGCCCTCTTTTGGTGCCATGGGCAACTGGTTAGACTGCGCGCCTTCTCGCCCGCCCGCACGGACCCCGCACCATGTTGTTGATGCTCTACCTCATCGCCATCACCGCCGAAGCCATGACCGGCGCGTTGTCTGCTGGCCGCCGCGGCATGGACTGGTTCGGCGTGGTGCTGATCGCCTGCGTCACCGCCCTGGGTGGCGGCTCGGTGCGTGACGTGCTGCTCGGGCATTACCCGCTGACTTGGGTGAAGCACCCGGAGTACCTGGTGCTGACCAGTTGTGCGGCGCTGCTGACCATCTTCATCGCACCGATGATGCGCCGCCTGCGCTCGCTGTTCCTGGTGCTCGATGCCCTGGGGCTGGTGGCCTTTACCCTGATCGGCTGCATGACCGCACTGGAGATGGGGCAGGGCATGCTGGTGGCGTCGATCAGCGGGGTGATCACCGGGGTATTTGGCGGGATCTTGCGGGATATCTTCTGTAACGACATTCCCCTGGTGTTCCGCCGCGAGCTGTACGCCAGCGTGTCGTTTGCCGCGGCTTGGTTCTACCTGGGCTGCGTGTATTTCAAGGTGCCGGCGGAACAGGCGATGTTACTGACCTTGTTTGGCGGGTTCCTGGTGCGGTTGCTGGCGATTCGGTTCCATTGGGAAATGCCCAAGTTCCACTACAACGACCAGCAGTAGCCTTGACATGCGCCCCCTGTGGGAGCGGGTTCACCCGCGAACACGGGCGCAGCCCGTGCCATCCACCGCGCGGGTAAACCCGCTTTCATAGAACTGTACATAACTCATTGAATTAGCAGGGACCCTGTGGGAGCGGCTTTAGCCGCGAACACCGGCGTAGCCGGTGCCATGCACCGCGTTGGATTCTTCGCGGCTAAAGCCGCTCCCACAGGGTACGAGGATCGCTTGCGAATTCAGTTATCTGTGCGACAACGCAGCCCAAAGGGCTGGGCAATCTCCCTCAGGGGGGCTACGAAATGCCGTGCTGCGCCAGCGCCCACTCCACATGCTCCCTCACCAGCTCCGAGGCATCCTCGCGCCGCGCCTTCAGCGCTTCGATCACCGGGATCGTCGAAGGCGCATTGCCAAGCCCCACCGCCAGGTTGCGCAACCAGCGCTCATACCCGGCCCGGCGCAATGGCCCGCCTTCGGTCTTGCGCAGGAAGGTCCTTTCATCCCACAGGAACATCTCCGCCAGCTCGGCATTCTCCAGCCTGTGCCGTGGCTGGAAGTCCTGTTCCTGGCTGTGCCTGGCAAAGCGGTTCCACGGGCAGACGATCTGGCAGTCATCGCAACCGAACACCCGGTTGCCCATCTTCGAACGCAACTCGACGGGGATCGGCCCCCGCAATTCGATGGTCAGGTAGGAGATGCAGCGCCGTGCATCCAGCACATACGGCCCGACGAAAGCCTGGGTCGGGCAGATGTCCAGGCAGGCCTGGCAGCGCCCGCAGTGTTCGCTGGTGGTGGCTTCGTCCACCGGCAGCGGCAGGTCGACGAACAGCTCGGCGAGGAAGAAGTAGCTGCCCGCCTTGCGGTTGAGCAGCAGGGTGTTCTTGCCGATCCAGCCCAGCCCGGCCTGCTCGGCCAGGGCCTTTTCCAGCACCGGAGCGCTGTCGACGAAGGCGCGGTAGCCGAATGGCCCGATGGCCTCCTGAATGCGATCGGCCAGGAACTGCACGCGCTTGCGCACCAGCTTGTGGTAATCCCGGCCCAGGGCGTAGCGCGATACGTAGGCTTTTTCCGGCTGTGCCAGGCGCTGCGCCATCTGCGTGTCGCCGGGCAGGTAGTCCATGCGCAGCGATACCACGCGTACAGTGCCGGGGATCAGTTGCTCGGGGTGCGCGCGCTTGCTGCCGTGGGCGCCCAGGTAATCCATCTCGCCCTGGTAGCCGGCGTCGAGCCAGCGCTGCAGGTGGTGTTCGTGTTCGCCAAGGTCGACCCCGGCGATGCCGACATGGGCAAAACCGAGTTCTTGGCCCCAAATCTTGATCGATTGGGCCAGTTGGGCGAGGTCAGGCGTACAGGCGGACATGGATGGGCAAGGCAATACGGGCTCAGGTGCGTATAATTCTGCCAGACATTGGAGCCTTTGACCCCATGCCGCAGAACAAACACCCCGGCCATACCCCTCAATTGCTCAGCAGCGTGACTGTGGCGCACCTGCCGGCACGGCATGCGCATGCCCATAAAGGCGACTTCGGCCATGTACTGGTGGTCGGTGGTGACCTCGGTACCGGCGGCGCCGTGCTGCTCAGTGCCGAGGCCGCCCTGCGCTGTGGCGCGGGGCTGGTCAGCGTGGCGACCCGGCCCGAGCATGTGGCCGCCAGCCTGGCGCGCCTGCCCGAGGTCATGTGCCTGGGCGCCACTTCGGCCAACCAGCTGATGGGCGTGCTGGAGCGCGCTTCGGTGCTGGTGGTCGGCCCTGGCCTGGGCCAGGCAGCCTGGGGCCGCAGTCTGCTGTCGGCGGTGGCCAATGCCGAGCGCCCGCAGGTGTGGGACGCCGATGCCCTGAATTTGCTGGCGCGCACCCCGCTGGCCCTGCCCAGTGGCAGTATTCTTACCCCGCACCCCGGGGAGGCGGCGCGGCTGCTGGGCATTTCCACCGAGGCTGTGCAGGCGGACCGCGCGGGCGCCGCACGCAAGCTGGCGCGCCGTTACAACAGCGTCTGCGTGCTCAAGGGGGCCGGCACTCTGGTGGCCGACCCAGCCGGGCAGCTGCTGCTGTGCGAACGTGGCCACCCGGCCATGGCCGGTGCCGGCCTGGGCGATGTGCTGACCGGTGTATTGGCGGCGCTGCTGGCCCAGGGCCTGGATGCCTGGCATGCCGCGGGGCTGGGGGTATGGCTGCACGCCTGTGCCGGCGAGCGTCTGGGCGTTAAAGGTAGAGGCCTGGCTGCCAGCGATCTGGCGCCGGTCATTCGTGAGTTGTTGGAGGAGCATTCTGCGTGTCTGGCTTAAACCTGTTTCTGGCCGATGAAGCGGCCACGGTCGAATTCGGCGCACAACTGGCCGGGGTGACCGGCGGTCACGGCGTGATTTTTCTGGAAGGTGACCTGGGCGCGGGCAAAACCACGCTGTCGCGTGGCCTGATTCGTGGCCTGGGCCATACTGGTGCAGTGAAAAGCCCGACCTTCACCGTGGTCGAGCCTTACGAGATCGGTGAGGTGCGGGCGTTCCATTTCGACCTGTATCGCCTGGTCGATCCGGAAGAGCTGGAGTTCATGGGCATTCGTGACTATTTCGAGGGCGACCCGCTGTGCCTGTTCGAGTGGCCACAAAAGGGTGCGGGCGTTTTGCCAAAGCCCGACCTGACCATTACCATAAGCCCCCAAGCGGGCGGACGCTCGCTGATCCTTTCGCCGCAGGGGGCTCGCGGCGAGGCCTGGTGCGTGGCACTGGCCGAACACTATAAACAGTAAGTGGGGTAGGTATGCGCATACGCGCACTGGTCGCCATCGTTGGGCTGCTGCTGACAACGGTGACCGTTGACGCTCTGGCCGTCACTCAAGTCAAGAGCATGCGCCTGTGGCGCGCGCCAGACAACACGCGGCTGGTCTTCGACCTGTCTGGCCCCGTGCAGCACAGCGTCTTCACCCTGAGCGCACCTGATCGCCTGGTTATCGACATCAATGGCGCGACCTTGGCCGCGCCACTGAACGTGGCTACCTCCAATACGCCGATCAGCAGCGTGCGTTCGGCTCAGCGCACCCCGACCGACCTGCGCGTGGTGGTCGACCTGAAAAAGTCGGTCACCCCAAAAAGCTTCACCCTGGCGCCCAACGCCCAGTACGGCAACCGCCTGGTGGTCGACCTGTACGACCAGGAGGCTGACGCCATTGCGGCCAGCGCGCCGGCGCCGGCCCCGACTCCGGCACCAACGCCTGCAACCACGCCGGCAGTGCCGGTGACCCCGGCCCAGCCTGCCATCAAGCTGCCGCCGGTTCCCAACGGCAAGCGTGACATCGTGGTTGCCATCGACGCCGGTCACGGCGGCGAAGACCCGGGTGCGTCCGGCTCGCGTGGCCAGCATGAAAAAGACATCGTGCTGCAGATCGCCAAGGAACTGCAGCGCCAGATCAACAGCGAAAAAGGCTTCCGGGCCGAGCTGACCCGTACCGGCGACTACTTCATCCCGCTGCGCAAGCGCACGGAAATCGCTCGCAAGAAGGGCGCCGACCTGTTCATCTCGATCCACGCCGACGCCGCGCCGTCCCGCGCCGCCTTTGGCGCCTCGGTGTTCGCCCTGTCCGACCGCGGCGCTACCTCCGAGACCGCGCGCTGGCTGGCCGACACGGAAAACCGTTCCGACCTGATCGGTGGTGCCGGTAACGTCAGCCTCGACGACAAGGACCGCATGCTGGCCGGCGTGCTGCTCGACCTGTCGATGACCGCCACGCTCAGCTCCAGCCTCAATGTGGGGCAGAAGGTGCTGGGCAACATGGGCCGCATTACCTCGCTGCACAAGCAGCGGGTGGAACAGGCCGGCTTCATGGTGCTGAAGTCGCCGGATATTCCGTCGATCCTCGTTGAAACCGGGTTCATCTCGAACAACAACGAAGCCGCCAAGCTGGCCACCGCCAGCCATCAGCAGGCCCTGGCCCGTTCGATCCACACCGGTGTGCGCCAGTACTTCCAGCAGAACCCGCCGCCTGGCACCTACATCGCCTGGCTGCGCGACACCGGCAAGATCGCCGCTGGCCCGCGTGAGCACACGGTACGCCCTGGCGAGACCCTGGCGATGCTTGCCGTGCGCTACCAGGTCAGCGTGACCAGCCTGCGCAGCACCAACAGCCTCAAGACCGATGAGCTGAAGGTCGGCCAGCGCCTCGATATCCCCGCTACCACGTTGGCCTCGCAATGAGTGGCGGTTCGCGCATCCAGCTGCTCAGCCCGCGGCTGGCCAACCAGATTGCCGCGGGTGAGGTTGTCGAGCGGCCGGCCTCTGTCGCCAAGGAGTTGCTTGAGAACAGCCTGGACTCCGGCGCGCGGCGTATCGACGTGGAAGTGGAGCAGGGCGGCGTCAAGCTGCTGCGGGTGCGTGACGATGGCAGCGGCATTTCCGCCGACGACCTGCCGCTGGCCCTGGCCCGTCACGCCACCAGCAAGATCCGCGAGCTGGAAGACCTGGAAGGGGTATTGAGCCTGGGCTTCCGTGGTGAGGCCCTGGCCTCTATCAGCTCGGTGGCGCGCCTGACCCTGACCTCGCGTACCGCCAGCGCTACCGAGGCCTGGCAGGTGGAAACCGAAGGCCGCGACATGACCCCGCGGGTGCAGCCGGCGGCGCACCCGGTGGGTACTTCGGTGGAAGTGCGCGACCTGTTCTTCAATACCCCGGCCCGGCGCAAGTTCCTCAAGGCCGAGAAAACCGAATTCGATCACCTGCAGGAAGTGATACGGCGCCTGGCGCTGGCGCGCTTCGATGTCGGCTTCCACCTGCGCCACAACGGCAAGAGCATCCTCAGCCTACACGAGGCCCACGATGAAACCGCCCGTGCGCGGCGGGTGGGTGCCATCTGCGGCCCGGGTTTCATGGAGCAGGCGCTGCCGATCGACGTGGAGCGCAATGGCCTGCGCCTGTGGGGCTGGGTCGGCCTGCCGACCTTCTCGCGCAGCCAGGCAGACCTGCAGTATTTCTTCGTCAACGGCCGTGCGGTGCGCGACAAGCTGGTCGCCCACGCCGTGCGCCAGGCCTACCGCGATGTGCTGTTCAATGGTCGGCACCCGACCTTCGTGCTGTTCCTGGAGCTGGAGCCCAACGGCGTCGACGTCAACGTGCACCCGACCAAGCACGAAGTGCGTTTCCGCGAGGGGCGCTCGGTGCACGACTTCCTGTATGGCACCCTGCATCGCGCCCTGGCCGATGTGCGCCCGGAAGACCAGTTGGCGGCGCCTGCTGCCGTGCCCGAAGTGGTCCGCCCCACGGGCCAGCAGGCCGGTGAGTTCGGCCCCCAGGGCGAAATGCGCCTGGCCTCGCCGGTGCTCGAGCAGCCGCGTGCCCCGCAGCAGTCGTTTTCCAGTGGCGGCAGTGGCGCGGGTTACCAGTACCAGTACACCCCGCGCCCCTCGCAGCCGCTACCAGCCGCCGAGGCACAGGCGGTTTATCGCGAGTTTTACAAACCGCTGGATGAAGGCGCGGCGCCGACGGCGTTGCCCGAAAGCCAGGGTGACATTCCCCCGCTGGGCTACGCGCTGGCGCAGCTCAAGGGCATCTATATCCTGGCAGAGAACGCCATCGGCCTGGTGCTGGTAGACATGCATGCGGCCCATGAGCGCATCATGTACGAGCGCCTGAAGGTAGCCATGGCCAGCGAAGGCCTCAGCGGCCAGCCGCTGCTGGTGCCCGAGACCCTTGCCTTGAGCCAGCGCGAAGCAGACTGCGCCGAAGAGCACGCGCAGTGGTTCCAGCGGCTGGGCTTCGAACTGCAGCGGCTGGGCCCCGAGACCCTGGCCATCCGCCAGATCCCGGCTTTGCTCAAGCAGGCCGAGGCCAACCGCCTGGTGCAGGATGTACTCGCCGACCTGATGGAATACGGCACCAGCGACCGTATCCAGGCGCACCTCAACGAGCTGCTCGGCACCATGGCCTGCCACGGCGCCGTGCGCGCCAACCGGCGCCTGGCGATCCCCGAGATGAACGCCCTGCTGCGTGACATGGAAAACACCGAGCGCAGCGGCCAGTGCAACCATGGTCGCCCCACCTGGACCCAGATGGGTCTGGATGACCTGGACAAACTCTTCCTGCGCGGTCGATGAAATGAGCGGCAAGCCCCCTGCAATATTCCTGATGGGCCCGACGGCGGCCGGCAAGACCGACCTGGCCATCGAGCTGACCAAAGTACTGCCGTGCGAGCTGATCAGCGTCGATTCGGCGCTGGTCTACCGCGGCATGGACATCGGTTCGGCCAAGCCGTCGAAAGAAATCCTCGCCGCTCACCCGCACCGGCTGATCGACATTCGCGACCCGGCCGAGAGCTATTCGGCTGCGCAGTTCCGTGCCGATGCCCTGGAGGCCATGGCCGAGATCACCGCGCGCGGCAAGATCCCGCTGCTGGTGGGCGGCACCATGCTCTATTACAAGGCGTTGATCGATGGCCTGGCCGACATGCCGGCGGCCGATGCCGCGGTGCGTGCCGAGCTGGAAGCCCAGGCCGAGGCGCTGGGCCTGGCCGAGTTGCACCGCCAGTTGGCCGAGGTTGACCCTGAGTCGGCGGCGCGCATCCACCCCAACGACCCGCAGCGGTTGATCCGGGCGTTGGAGGTGTACCGGGTGAGTGGCGAGAGCATGACGGCACATCGACAGCGTCAATTCGCGGAAAGTCGCGGCGCAGACGCAGGCGCTGGCGGACATTTGCCCTATACTGTCGCGAGTTTGGCGATTGCTCCTACAGATCGTCACATTTTGCATCAGCGAATTGCGTTACGATTTTCACAGATGCTGGAACAGGGCTTCGTCGATGAGGTCCGATCGCTACGAGCCAGAAGTGACTTGCACGCCGGGCTGCCGTCTATACGGGCAGTGGGGTATCGGCAGGTCTGGGATTACCTGGACGGCAAGCTGACTGAGAATGAGATGCGTGAACGCGGTATCATTGCCACCAGGCAGCTGGCCAAGCGGCAGTTCACCTGGTTGCGTGGCTGGCCCGAAGTACACTGGCTTGACAGCCTGGCCTGCGACAATCTGTCCCGCACCTTGAAATACCTTGGGGCCATCTCCATATTGAGCTGAGTCCCTGCTGATTGCCGTCTATTCTTGCGAAGGGGCGGCCTAATTTATCGATTTTCTTGATTTTCTATTATTTATCCTTACAGGAGTGCGGCATATGTCAAAAGGGCATTCGCTACAAGACCCTTACTTGAACACCTTGAGAAAAGAAAAGGTCCCGGTATCCATCTACCTGGTCAACGGCATCAAACTGCAGGGTTCGATCGAGTCCTTCGACCAGTTCGTGGTACTGCTGAAGAACACCGTCAGCCAGATGGTCTACAAGCACGCCATCTCGACCGTGGTTCCTGCCCGTCCGGTTCGTCTGCCAAGCCCGTCCGATTCCGAACACGGCGACAGCGAGCCAGGCAACGCCTGATAGGAGCCTGCATTGTTCTTTGAGCGCCACGGTGGTGGTGAGCGGGCGTTGCTCGTTCACTTGGAAGGTCAGAACCCTGAGGCGCGCGAAGACCCGCAGGAGTTCCAGGAGCTGGCATTGTCGGCCGGTGCCGACATCGTCTCGCTGGTCACGGTGGCAAGGCATCAGCCTTCCGCCAAATACCTGATTGGCAGTGGCAAGGTCGAAGAGTTGCACGACCTGGTCCATGCCGAACAGGTAGACCTGGTGATTTTCAATCACACCCTCACGCCCAGTCAGGAGCGCAACCTCGAACGTGTGTTCGAGTGTCGTGTGCTCGACCGTACCGGGCTGATCCTCGATATCTTCGCCCAACGGGCGCGTACCCATGAAGGCAAGCTGCAGGTCGAACTGGCCCAGCTCGAGCACATGAGCACGCGGCTGGTGCGCGGCTGGACCCACCTTGAGCGACAGAAGGGTGGTATCGGCCTGCGTGGCCCGGGTGAAACCCAGCTGGAAACCGACCGCCGCCTGTTGCGGGTGCGCATTCGCCAGATCAAGTCACGCCTGGAGAAGGTGCGCAGCCAGCGCGAGCAGGCGCGCCGTGGGCGCAAGCGTGCGGACATTCCGTCGGTATCGCTGGTGGGTTATACCAACGCCGGCAAGTCCACGCTGTTCAACGCCCTGACCGAATCCGAGGTGTATGCCGCGGACCAGCTGTTCGCCACCCTCGACCCGACCCTGCGCCGGCTCGAGCTGAACGACCTGGGGCCGATCGTGCTGGCCGACACCGTGGGCTTCATTCGCCACCTGCCGCACAAGCTGGTCGAGGCATTTCGGGCTACGCTCGAAGAGTCGAGCAACTCCGACTTGTTGCTGCATGTGATCGACGCCCATGAGCCGGAGCGCATGGAGCAGATCGAGCAGGTATTGGCGGTGTTGGGCGAGATTGGTGCCGAAGGGTTGCCGATCCTCGAGGTGTATAACAAACTCGACCTGCTCGAAGATGTCGAGCCGCAGATCCAGCGCAATGCCGATGGCAAGCCGGAACGGGTCTGGGTATCGGCACGCGATGGGCGTGGCCTGGAGCTGGTCGGCCAGGCGATTGCCGAGTTGCTGGGGGATGATCTGTTTGTCGGTACCCTGTGTCTGGAGCAGCGTTTTGCCCGCTTGCGCGCGCAATTCTTTGCCCTGGGTGCTGTGCAGAGTGAAGAGCATGATGAAGAAGGGCGCAGCCTGCTGAGCGTGCGACTGCCCATGGTCGAACTGAATCGCCTGGTCAGCCGCGAAGGCATGGAGCCGCAAGTGTTTGTCGAGCAACACACTTTGCAATAAATGCTCGTCGAGGTCGCCGGGCAGCAGTGACAGGCATTCTGTAGCATTGGACGGCGCGCCGTGGGCGCGTCTTTGCTTTATCAGATGGAGAGCGCTATGGCTTGGAACGAGCCGGGTGGCAACTCGAACAATCAGGATCCCTGGGGCGGTCGCCGGAATGGCGGTGGCGGCGGTGGTGACAAGAAAGGTCCACCGGACCTGGACGAGGCCTTCCGCAAATTGCAGGACAGCCTGAACGGCATGTTCGGCAGTGGCAAGAAACGTGGCGGCGGTGACCGCAATGTCGGCAAGGGCGGTGGCCTGGGCCTGCTGGGCATCGGCCTGGCGGTGCTGGCTGCTATCTGGCTGTACAGCGCCGTGTACGTGGTCGACGAGCAGGAGCAGGCCGTGGTGCTGCGCTTCGGCAAGTACTATGAGACGGTCGGTCCCGGCCTGAACATCTACTTCCCGCCGATCGATCGCAAGTACATGGAGAACGTCACGCGCGAGCGTGCCTACACCAAGCAGGGCCAGATGCTGACCGAAGACGAGAACATCGTCGAGGTACCGCTGACCGTCCAGTACAAGATCAGCAACCTGCAGGACTTCGTGCTCAACGTCGACCAGCCTGAGGTCAGCCTGCAGCACGCGACCGACAGTGCCTTGCGCCACGTGGTGGGTTCCACCTCGATGGACCAGGTGCTGACCGAAGGCCGCGAGCAGATGGCCGTGGATATCCGCGAACGCCTGCAGCGCTTCCTCGACACCTACCGCACCGGTATCAGCGTTACCCAGGTCAACGTGCAGAGCGCGGCAGCCCCGCGTGAAGTGCAGGAAGCCTTCGACGATGTGATCCGTGCCCGCGAAGACGAGCAGCGTGCCCGCAACCAGGCCGAGTCCTACGCCAATGGCGTGGTGCCGGAAGCCCGTGGTCAGGCCCAGCGCATCATCGAGGACGCCAACGGTTACCGCGACGAAGTCATCGCCCGCGCCAAGGGTGAGGCCGACCGCTTCACCAAGCTGGTCGCCGAGTACCGCAAGGCACCTGACGTGACCCGTCAGCGTCTGTACCTGGAGACCATGCAAGAGGTCTACAGCAATTCGAGCAAGGTCATGGTGGCGACCAAGGACGGGCAGAACAACCTGCTCTACCTGCCGCTGGACAAGATGGTCGAAGGCAGCCGCAACCCGTCCGCGCCGACCGCCAGCGTGTCGCCATCGGTCAACGATGCGGCCGCGCGTGCGGCGCAGGACCTGCAACAGCAACAGCAGCCGCTGCGCACTAGGGAGAGCCGCTGATGAGCAACAGATCGCTGATCGCCCTGATCGCCGCCGTGGTCCTGGCCATCGTGGCCTGGAACAGCTTCTACATCGTGTCCCAGACCGAGCGTGCGGTACTGCTGCGCTTCGGTAAGGTGGTCCAGGCGGATGTACAGCCGGGCATGCACGTGAAGATTCCGTACGTGAACCAGGTGCGCAAGTTCGACGCCCGCCTGATGACCCTCGACGCCCCGACCCAGCGGTTCCTGACCCTGGAGAAGAAAGCGGTGATGGTCGACGCCTACGCCAAGTGGCGCGTCAAGGACGCTGAACGCTTCTACACCGCCACGTCCGGCATGAAGCAGATCGCCGACGAGCGTCTGTCGCGTCGTCTGGAAAGCGGCCTGCGTGACCAGTTCGGTAAACGTACCCTGCACGAAGTGGTTTCCGGTGAACGTGACGCGCTGATGGCTGACATCACTGCATCGCTGAACCGCATGGCCGCCAAGGAGCTGGGTATCGAGGTGGTCGACGTGCGCGTCAAGGCCATCGACCTGCCGAAGGAAGTCAACCGCAGCGTGTTCGACCGCATGAGCACCGAGCGTGAGCGTGAAGCCCGCGAGCACCGCGCCAAGGGTAACGAGCTGGCTGAAGGTATCCGTGCCGATGCCGACCGTCAGCGCCGCGTATTGCTGGCTGAGGCCTATCGCGAAGCAGAGGAAACCCGCGGTGACGGCGACGCCCAGGCGGCCGCCATCTACGCCAAGGCCTACACCCAGGACGCTGATTTCTATGCGTTCTACCGTAGCCTGCAGGCATACCGCGAGAGCTTCTCGAGCAAGAGCGACGTGCTGGTCCTGGACCCGAAGAACGAGTTCTTCCGCTTCCTGGACAAGAGCAGGCCGTGATGCTCAGGCCCTGATTTTCATGCAGCGGCGCCCCGCCTGGCAGCTAAAACACCAGGCGGGGTGCATCCTGAATGAAAAGGGGTGTATGATGAGGCAGCCGGGAAATTTCCCGGCTTTTTTGCGTCTGCAAGGTTGATTGGCAAACCGCCAGTTGACGGTTTGGTCAGGTCGCAAGGCAATTCGAGGGTGTCGGGTACGGTGGCTGCGCTGGGATCAGTGCTGCCCGCTGCTGTGCGCGATACCGGCTTTACTGACGGCTAGCCTGCTGGCAAGCCGCCCGGACCAGAGGGGAAATGGCGTAATGGCAACGGTAGACCGCTGGCTGCTGCCAGATGGCATCGAGGAAGTACTGCCACCTGAGGCTGCGCGTATCGAGATCGCGCGCCGCCAGGTGTTGGACCTGTTCCAGAGTTGGGGCTACGAACTGGTCGTCACCCCGCATATCGAGTACCTGGAGTCGCTGCTCACCGGCGCCGGCCAGGACCTGGATCAGCGCACCTTCAAGGTGGTGGACCCGCAGTCCGGCCGCCTGATGGGCTTCCGCGCCGACTTCACCCCGCAGGTGGCACGTATCGACGCCCACACCCTGCGCCGTGAAGGCCCGAGCCGCCTGTGCTATGCCGGCAGCGTGCTGCACGCCCAGCCGCGTGCCCTGTCCACCTCGCGCAGCCCGATCCAGCTGGGTGCCGAGCTGTACGGCGACGCCAGCCCCACCAGCGATGTCGAAGTCATCAGCCTGATGCTCGCCACGCTGCAACTGACCGATGTGCCGGATGTGCACATGGACCTCGGCCACGTCGGTATCTACCGCGGCCTGGCCCGTGCTGCCGGCCTGTCCGGCGCGGTCGAGCAGCAGCTGTTCGACGCCCTGCAGCGCAAGGCCGTGGATGAAGTTCAGGTGCTGACCGCCGACCTGCCGAAGGACCTGGGCAACATGCTGCGCGCGCTGGTCGAGCTGTGCGGTGGCCGCGAAGTGCTGGCCGAAGCCCGCGTGCGCCTGGGCCGTGCCCCGGCCAGCGTGCTGGCGGCGCTGGACGACCTGCTGGCGATCGCCGATCGCCTGGCGTCGCGCTTCCCGGACCTGCCGCTGTACTTCGACCTCGGCGAGCTGCGCGGTTACCACTACCACACTGGCGTGGTGTTCGCCGTGTTCGTGCCGGGCGAAGGTCAATCGATCGCCCAGGGCGGGCGCTATGACGACATCGGCGCCGATTTCGGCCGGGCCCGCCCGGCCACCGGTTTCTCCACGGATTTGAAGACCCTGGTCACACTGGGGCGAGCGGAGGTCGTATTGCCAACTGGCGGCATCTGGATGCCGGACAGTGGCGACGCGGCCCTCTGGCAGCAAGTCTGCCAGTTGCGCAACGAGGGCCAGCGTGTGGTCCAGGCCCTGCCTGGCCAGCCGTTGAGTGCTGCTCTCGAGGCGGATTGTGATCGGCAATTGATTCAGCAAGACGGGCGCTGGCAGGTTCTGCCGCTGGCCCAGTGAGTTTCTGCGCCGGCAGTAGGCCGGCAACCAAGTTTGCGTGAATGAGGACCAATGTAATGGGTAAGAATGTCGTCGTCCTGGGCACCCAGTGGGGTGATGAGGGCAAAGGCAAGATCGTCGATCTGCTGACCGAACATGCTGCCGCCGTAGTGCGCTACCAGGGTGGCCACAACGCGGGTCACACCCTGGTGATCAACGGTGAAAAGACCGTTCTGCACCTGATTCCGTCCGGTATCCTGCGTGAAGGCGTACAGTGCCTGATCGGCAACGGTGTGGTCGTTGCCCCGGATGCCCTGATGCGTGAAATCACCAAGCTGGAAGAGAAGGGTGTACCGGTGCGCGAGCGCCTGCGCATCAGCCCGGCTGCGCCGCTGATCCTGTCGTACCACGTTGCCCTGGACCAGGCCCGTGAAAAAGCCCGTGGCGAAGCCAAGATCGGCACCACCGGCCGTGGTATCGGCCCAGCCTACGAAGACAAGGTCGCACGCCGCGGCCTGCGCGTGGGCGACCTGTTCCACCGCGAGCGTTTCGCTGCCAAGCTGGGCGAGCTGCTGGACTACCACAACTTCCAGCTGGTGAACTACTACAAAGAGCCGGCCATCGACTTCCAGCAGACCCTGGACGAATGCATGGCCTACGCCGAACAGCTCAAGCCGATGATGCTCGACGTCACCGCCGAGCTGCACAACCTGCGTCGCGCCGGCAAGGACATCATGTTCGAAGGTGCTCAGGGCTCGCTGCTGGACATCGACCACGGTACCTACCCGTACGTCACCAGCTCCAACACCACTGCTGGCGGTATCTCCACCGGTTCTGGCGTTGGCCCGATGTACCTGGACTACATCCTGGGTATCACCAAGGCCTACACCACTCGCGTAGGTTCCGGTCCGTTCCCGACCGAACTGTTCGACGAGACTGGCGCTACCCTGGCCAAGCGTGGTCATGAGTTCGGCTCCACCACCGGCCGTGCGCGCCGTTGCGGTTGGTTCGATGCCGTGATCCTGCGTCGCGCCATCGACGTCAACAGCATCTCGGGCATCTGCCTGACCAAGCTGGACGTACTGGATGGCCTGGAAACCATCAACATCTGCGTTGGCTACAAGAACGAGAACGGTGCCGTCATCGAAGCGCCTTCCGATGCCGACAGCTACATCGGCCTGGAGCCGGTGTACGAAGAGATGCCAGGCTGGAGCGAGTCGACCCTGGGCGTGAAAACCCTGGAAGAACTGCCAGCCAACGCTCGCGCCTACATCAAGCGCATCGAAGAGCTGATCGGCGCGCCGATCGACATCATCTCCACCGGCCCGGACCGCAACGAGACCATCGTTCTGCGTCATCCGTTCGCCTGATCTGCCTTCCAGGCTGATCTGACGCCGTGGCCCTGAAAGGGGCTGCGGCGTTTTCATTTGTGGGGTATGCCTGTCCCGGCCCTATCGCCGGCAAGCCAGCTCCCACAGTTACACCACAAGACATGTGGAGTACCTGTGGGAGCGGGCAAGCCCGCGAAGAGGCCAGTGCAGGAATACCCATTGCTGAACCTTGGCACTTATCCCTGCTGACCCCGGCACAACCCTTGCTGTAAGAAGTTTCTGAAGATGCCATCAAAATAGTGGCGCCAGAAAACACGAGGGTTACACCGTGTCTGCCATCCTCTCACTGTTACGAAGCCGCCTTTTGCGGCCTGTGTTTGTTGCCCTTGGTATCGCTCTTTTGGTGCAGGTGCTGGTCGCCGTTGCGCTTACCCGAAGCACGGTCACCGCCTTGGAAGCCGACCTGGGCGAACGCCTGGGCAATGACAGCCGCCAGCTCGCCAGTGAGCTGGAGCAAGCCGGGCAAGACGTGCGCTCAGGCCTCGACGGCCTCTCCAGCAGCACCCGCCAGCGCCTTAGCGCAGGTTTGTCGGCGCGCCTGCAAAGCGAGCAGCAGCAGCTGCGCAGCACGTTGGAAAAGAACCTCAAGGACTCTGCCAACGATATGGCCGAGCTGCTGGCGTCGGTCGCACCGCGGGCGATATGGGACAACGACGTGCCGGTGCTCTCCGACTTCGCTCGGCGTGCGCAGCGCAACCCTAACGTGCTGTTCGTGGTCTACGACGACGCCCAGGGCCAGCACCTGACTCGCTACCTGAACCGGCAAAACCCGATCAACCAGGCATTGATGGACAAGGGCCAGGGCGAACGTGCGCTGGACAAGGTGATCGACGCGGCCCGGCGCGACCCGGCGGTGTACTTCGTCGAGGCCTCGATCAACCCCAACGGTGCAGAAATCGGCAAGGTGGTGATGGGCGTTTCCACCGCCGGCATCGACCAGGAGCTCAAGGCCCTCGACCAGCGCTTCGCCGCCCTGATCGCCAGCGGCGAGCAACTGGTCGGCGACAGCCTGGTCGGTGCTGCAGCCGACAGTGGCAAGACCTTGCGCGAGCGCCTGGAAAAGGCGCAGGGCAGCGCAGTCGCGATGCAGGCCAATACCGCACAGACCGTGCGTGATGCTGCCGCCGAACTGCGCTGGCGTATCGGCCTGGGCCTGATGCTGGTCGGCCTGGGTGTGCTGGTGGTGGTGGCTGTGGTACTTGGTCGCCGAGTGCTGAGCAAGCTGCGCCTGCTGATTACCGCCCTCGATGACCTGGCGGCTGGCGAAGGCGACCTGACCAAGCGTGTGCCCCTCGACAGCCGCGACGAAATTGGCGACATGGCTTCGGCGGTGAACCGCTTTGTCGACAAGCTGCAACCCATCGTGCGCGAGGCGGGCGAGGTGGCGCAGCGCACCGGCGTTGAGATTGGCGCGATGGCCCAGCGCAATGCCGGTGCCGATGCTGCCGCTGCACTGCAACGCGACGAAGTGGCGGCCAGCCTGCGCGACCTGTCGAGCATGGCCGACGAGGCCCAGGCTGAAAGCCACGCGATGCAGGCAGCCCTGCAGCAGGTGGTGGATATCCGCCAGGCAACTGACGAAAACAGCCGCACATCGACCCAGCTAGCCGGTTTGATCGAAAACCTGGCCGGGCAGGTGGAGGCCGGCTCCCAGGTGATCGAGCGCCTGGCCAAGCAGAGCGAGCAGATCGAAGTGGTGCTGACGGTTATCCACGGCATCGCCGAGCAGACCAACCTGCTGGCCTTGAACGCGGCCATCGAAGCTGCCCGTGCTGGCGAAACCGGGCGCGGGTTTGCCGTGGTGGCCGATGAGGTGCGGGCGTTGGCGAGCAAGACGCAAAGTTCCACGGGAGATATCCAGGCGCATATCGCCGCGCTGCAGAAGGGGGCCAAGGAGGCCGTGGCCACCATCAGCCAGGCCGGGCTCAAGGCCAGCGAAGGGCTGCTGGTGCTGCGTGACAACGAGCGCCGCCAGCAGTCGGTGCAGGCAGCGGTGGAGCAGGTGCACGCGGCCATCGGCCTGGCCACCCGGGCGGCCGAGCAGCAGGCGAGCGGGGCGCAGGCAGTGCGCGGACGGGTGGAAACCATACACGCCCAGGCCGAACGCTCGGCCGAGGTGGTGATGCAGACCACCGCCAGCAGCAAGGTGCTGGATGACCTGGCGGCACAGCTGCGTGCCAGCCTGGGCCAATTCAGAGCCTGACCCGATCATTGTGGGAGCGGGCGTGCCCGCGAAGCAGGCGACACGGTGGATGGCACCGGCTTCGCCGGTGTTCGCGGGCATGCCCGCTCCCACATCGATCGCGACACAGGGCCCTTACCTCTGTGGGCAGCAGGGCTGCGCGGTATCTGTGGGAGCGGGCAAGTCCGCGAAGGTTACGCCTTGTTCAGATACATCCGCGTAGTCAGCAGATACACCGGCAACCCCGACACTACGATCAGCAACGCCGCATAAGGAGCTGCCGCCGCGAACTCGACGTTGGCCGTGTGCGCCCACACCTCGGTGGCCAGGGTGGTCATGCCGGTCGGGCTGAGCAGCAAGGTAGCTGTCAGTTCCTTCATGGCATCCAGGAACACCAGGGCAAAGGCTGCCGCCATGGCCGGGAAGATGATCGGCAGGGTCACCCGGCAGAACGCGGCAAAGCTGCTCGCGCCCAAGGTCCGTGCCGCTTCCTCCAGGGTAGGTGAAGCCTTGTTCAGTGCGGTGCGCACCGGCGACTGCGCCAGCGGCAGGAACAGCAGCGCATAGGCCAGCAGCAACAGTGCCGTGGTCTGGTACAGCGCCGGCACGTAATGCAGGGCGAAGAATACCAGGGTCAGGGCAATCACCAGGCCGGGCAGGGCGTGCAACAGGTATGGCAGGCGCTCGGCCCAAATTGCCAGGCGGCCCTTGTAGCGCACCACCAGGAAGCTGATTGGCAGGGCTAGCAACACGCAGAAACCGGCACCCCCCAGCGACACCGACAATGAGGTGAACAGCGCCTTGGAAATGGCTGCCACAGGGAATGCCGCCGATGAACCCACGCTCAACCAGTAGCCGAGCATGGCCAGCGGAATACCGCTGCCCAACACCGCCAGGCCCACGCAGAACAGTTGCGCCAGCACTGCCCAGCCACGCAGCCGCACCGGCTGTGCTCGCCGCGCCACACCCTGGCCGATGCGCACATGACGGGCTTTGCCGCGTACCCGCAGTTCAAGCCACAGCATCACCAGGCACATCGCCAACAGTACGGCGGACAGCATGGCCGCGTTGGCATTGCTGAACTCCAGTTCGAACTGCTGGTAAATCGCCGTGGTGAAGGTTTGCAAGCCGAGGATCGACAAGGCGCCGAACTCCACCAGCATGTGCAGGGCGATCAGCAGCGCGCCGCCCAGCATCGATGGCCATAGCAGCGGCAGGGTGACCTTGATGAATACGCCCCAGCGGCTGCAGCCCAGCGTACGTGCCGATTCCTCCAGCGAGGTATCGAGGTTGCGCAGGGTCGCGGCTACCGGCAGGAACACCAGTGGGTACTTGGACAGGGCCATGACCATGATCGCCCCGCCCAGCCCTTCGAAGTCCGAGCTCAGCGACACCCAGGTGAAGCTGCTGACGAACGACGGCACGGCGAACGGCAGGCACAGCACCACGCCCCACAGCCGACGGCCGGCCAGGTTGCTGCGCTCAAGCAGCCAGGCCAGGGCCAGGCCGACCACCATGCAGGTCAGCGTCACCCCGACCATCAGCATCAGGGTGTTGCGCATCAGCCCCCAGACAAACGGCCGCCACAGCAGGTGCAAGGCTTCGCGCCAGCCAGCCTCCCAGGCTTTCATGGCAACGTACAGCAAGGGCAGCAAGCTCATCGCTACCAGGAACAGCACAGGCAGCACCACCCAGACAGAGGGGCGCTTGCGGCGCGGTACGAAGCGTACCGGCACCGGCTCGGACAGGGCGGCAGTCATCAGAGCAGGCCGACCTCGCGCTCAAGCTCGATCGCTTCCTCGGCATTGCCCAGGTCGGCTGGTGAGATCTTCGGTGGGCGCAGGTCTTCGAACGGCTTCAGGCCACGGTCGGAGACCATGCCTTTGTGCAGCGGGTACTCGGCGGTGGTCTGGGTGATCACGCGCTGGCCTTCTTCGCTGGCCATCCAGTTGAGCAGGGCCTGGGCTTCTTTCGGGTGCTTGCTGGCCTTGACCACGGCTGCGCCGGAAATGGTGACCAGGTTGCCGGCATCGCCATCGGCCAGGTAGTAGAGCTTGGTGTCCAGCTTGCCGCGCTCGCGCTCAAGCGCGTACCAGTAGTAGTTGTTCACCAGTACCGCAGCCACTTCGCCTTTTTCCACGGCTTTGAGGGCGACCATGTTGTTGGTGTAGGTCTTGCCGAATGCCTTCAGGCCGGTAAGCCATTCTTCGGTGGCTTCTCGCCCGTGCATCTTCAGGATGGCTACGGCCTGTTCCTGGAAGGCGCCGCTGGTGGGCACATAGCCGACGCGGCCTTCCCACTCGGGGTTGGCAAAGTCCATCACTGTGGTCGGCAGGTCTTTCTCGTCGACCTTCTTCGGGTTGAACACGACGATACGCGTACGGGCGGTGATGCCCATCCAGGTGCCGTTGGCGCCAACATACTCCTTGGGCATCATGTTCGCGGTGGCGTCATCGATCTTCGCCAGCAGGCCCAGTTCGCCCAGGTTGTTCAGGGGAGGGGACTCTTCGGTATAGATGATGTCGGCCGGCGAGCGCTCGCCTTCCTCGATGATCTGGCTGGCCAGCTGGTTGCTGCTGCCCTTGCGGATATCGATGTGGATGCCGGTCTTGGCCTCGTAGGCCTTGGCGATGGCCTCGCCGATTTCCTTGTGCTGACCGTTGTACATGGTCAGGGTGACCGGTGCGTCTGCCATGGCGGCCGGAGCGCCGATGGCCAGGCTCAGCACGGCGGCGGCCAAGGTACGCATCAGCGGTTGCGGGCGGATCGTCATGCGGGTACTTCCTCGCTTACGGCTACATATTTGGAAACAATGGTAAACGAAATCGTTTCTCAAGTGGCCGGGTGACGAGAAATTCATGGTCAGACCATGGTGCAAGAGGCTGAAGGGGTGTTGGCTGTGCTGGCCTCTTCGCGGGTAAACCCGCTCCCACAGGGGCATCACAGGTCTTGAGGGGAGTGAAATACCTGTGGGAGCGGCTTTAGCCGCGAAGAGGCCGGCACAGGTTTGCACCTATGACCGAAAGAGGAGGGATACAAAAATCGCAGGCAAGAAAAAACCCACTAGCAAGCTAGTGGGTTTTTGTATGGTGCCCAGGAGAAGACTCGAACTTCCACGACCGTTAAGTCACTGATACCTGAAACCAGCGCGTCTACCAATTCCGCCACCTGGGCAAAGCTTTACATCATCTGGAGAAGGCGACTATCGTTCGCTTTCACACAGTAGTAACAGATCCTTGGTCATCTGTTACTTGAAAATATTTGGTGCCCAGGAGAAGACTCGAACTTCCACGGCCGTTAAGCCACTGATACCTGAAACCAGCGCGTCTACCAATTCCGCCACCTGGGCACACATTCGAGATTACTTGATGCTTTACAGCGCCGCTCATCTCTACTACAACTTCGGGGTTGTCCGTCGTTGTGGTGCGCACTATACGGACGGTCCGGGGGGCTGTAAACCCCCCAAGCGAAAAAAATTTCAAAAAATTCAACTTGTTGATTCCGCAGGCCTATTCCTGCTCGCCGGAGGCGCCGGTGGGGCTGTCCAAGGCTGACATTTCCGGTTTCAATACGCCTATGCCAGAATTCCTATCTATATACCCCAAGGTGAACCCCTTCTGATGGCCGATTGGCAATCCCTCGATCCCGAGGCCGCTCGCGAAGCGGAAAAATACGACAACCCCATTCCCAGCCGTGAGCTGATCCTGCAGCGCCTCGCCGACCGTGGCGAACCGGCCGCACGCGAGGAGCTGGCGGCCGAGTTCGGTCTTTACGACGAAGACCAGATCGAAGCCCTGCGCCGCCGCCTGCGTGCAATGGAGCGCGATGGCCAGCTTATCTATACCCGGCGCGGCACTTATGCCCCGGTAGACAAGCTGGACCTGATCTGCGGCCGCGTCTCCGGTCACCGCGACGGCTTCGGCTTCCTTATTCCGGACGACGGCAGCGAAGACCTGTTCCTCAGCCCGTCGCAAATGCGCCTGGTGTTCGACGGTGACCGCGGCCTTGCCCGCGTCTCTGGCGTCGACCGCCGTGGCCGCCGTGAAGGCGTGCTGGTCGAAATCATCTCCCGTGCCCACGAAAGCGTGGTCGGCCGTTACTTCGAAGAAGGCGGTATCGGCTACGTGACCCCGGACAACCCGAAGATCCAGCAGGAAGTGCTGGTCACTGCCGGGCGCAACGGCGGTGCCAAGATTGGCCAGTTCGTCGAGATCAAGATCACCCACTGGCCGACCCCGCGCTTCCAGCCGCAAGGCGATGTGGTCGAGGTCATCGGCAACTACATGGCGCCGGGCATGGAAATCGACGTTGCCCTGCGCAGCTACGATATCCCGCACGTCTGGCCCAAAGACGTGATCAAGGAAGCGCGCAAGTTCCGCTCCGAAGTCGAAGAGAAGGACAAGGAGAAGCGCGTTGACCTGCGCCACCTGCCGTTCGTCACCATCGACGGCGAGGATGCTCGCGACTTCGACGACGCTGTCTATTGCGAACCGCTGGGCAAGCTGCGCCTGTTCTCCGGCGGCTGGCGCCTGTATGTGGCCATTGCCGACGTGTCCAGCTACGTGCGCCTGGGTTCGGCCCTGGACGTCGAGGCCCAGCAGCGCGGCAACTCGGTGTACTTCCCCGAGCGCGTGGTACCGATGCTCCCCGAAGAGCTGTCCAACGGCCTGTGCTCGCTGAACCCGCATGTCGACCGCCTGGCCATGGTCTGCGAAATGACCATGAACAAAGCCGGCCAGATGGTCGACTACCAGTTCTACGAAGGCGTCATCCACTCCCACGCCCGCCTGACCTACAACAAGGTCAGCAGTATGCTCGAGCACTCCCGCACCCGTGAGGGCAAGGCGCTGCGCGAGGAGTACAAGGCAGTCGTGCCGGACCTGAAGAACCTGTACAACCTGTACAAGGTGCTGGTGGAGGCCCGTCACACCCGTGGCGCGATCGACTTCGAGACCCAGGAAACCCGCATCATCTTCGGTGACGAGCGCAAGATCGCGGAAATCCGCCCGACCGTGCGCAACGACGCCCACAAGCTGATCGAGGAATGCATGCTGGCGGCCAACGTGGCCACCGCCGAATTTCTGCAGAAGCATGGCGTGCCGGCCCTGTACCGCGTGCACGACGGCCCGCCGCCGGAGCGTCTGGAAAAGCTGCGCGCCTTCCTGGGCGAACTGGGCCTGACCCTGCACAAGGGCAAGGACCCGTCGCCGAAGGATTACCAGGCACTGCTGGCGAGCATCGCCGGGCGCCCGGACTTCCACCTGATCCAGACCGTGATGCTGCGCTCGTTGAGCCAGGCGGTGTACAGCACCGACAACAACGGCCACTTCGGCCTGAACTACGAGGCGTACACCCACTTCACCTCGCCGATCCGTCGCTACCCGGACCTGCTGGTGCACCGCGCCATCCGCAGCATCATCCGTTCCAGGGTCGAAACCCCGCACGTCAAGCGTGCCGGCGCCATGAGCATCCCCAAGGCGCGCATCTACCCGTACGACGAGAACACCCTCGAGCAGCTTGGCGAGCAGTGCTCGATGACCGAGCGCCGGGCCGATGAAGCTACCCGTGACGTGGTCAACTGGCTCAAGTGCGAGTTCATGAAGGACCGCGTGGGCGAGACTTTCCCGGGTGTGATCACCGCGGTGACCGGTTTCGGCCTGTTCGTCGAGCTGACCGATATCTACGTGGAAGGCCTGGTGCACGTCAGTGCGCTGCCGGGCGACTACTACCACTTCGACCCGGTGCACCACCGCCTGTCTGGCGAGCGTACCGGGCGCAGCTTCCGCCTGGGCGACACGATCGAGGTCAAGGTCATGCGCGTCGACCTCGACGAGCGCAAGATCGACTTCGAAGTGTCGGAAAAGACCCTCGCCGCCCCGATCGGCCGCAAGCAACGTGGCGCCGCACCGGCTGCCGGCCAGGCCGAGCAGGCCCCGGTCGAGGCCAAGGCCACGCCGAAGCCGCGCAGCCGCAAGAGCGAGACCGCCGAGGCGTACTTCCCGAAAGACGCTGTGCAGCGTAACGCCGAAGTACGCAAGAGCCGCGAAATGAAGAAGGCGCTGATGAGCGAGGCGCGCAGTGGCGGCCATGCCAGCAGCAAGTCGGACAAGGGTGGCAAGGCATCCGGCAAGCCGACCAAGCACCGTAAAGGCCCGTCGAAGTCCGGCGCGCCACGCAAGAGCAAGAGCAAGTCATGAGTCAGCTGGAAAAGATCTACGGCGTGCACGCCGTGCAGGCATTGCTGCAGCACCATCCGAAGCGGGTCAAGCAGATCTGGCTGTCGGAAGGGCGTAGCGAGCCACGCCTGCAGGCGCTGCTGGCGCTGGCCGCGGAAAATCGCGTGGCGGTCGGCCAGGCCGAGCGCCGTGAGATGGATGCCTGGGTAGAGGGCGTGCATCAGGGTGTGGTCGCCGAGGTGAGCCCGAGCCAGGTCTGGGGCGAGTTGATGCTGGAGGAGTTGCTCGAGCGCACCGAAACACCACCGCTGATCCTCGTGCTGGATGGAGTGACCGACCCGCACAACCTTGGCGCCTGCCTGCGTACCGCCGATGCCGCCGGTGCCACGGCAGTGGTGGTGCCCAAGGACAAGTCCGCAACCCTGACGCCGGTCGTGCGCAAGGTGGCTTGTGGCGCTGCGGAGGTGATCCCGCTGGTGGCCGTGACCAACCTGGCGCGCACCCTGGAAAAACTGCAGCAGCGTGGCCTGTGGGTGGTAGGTACCGCCGGCGAGGCCGAGCAGGAAATCTACCAGCAGGACCTGACCGGGCCGCTGGTGATGATCATGGGCGCGGAAGGCAAGGGCATGCGCCGGCTGACCCGCGAGCATTGCGATTTCCTGGTGAAGTTGCCGATGGGCGGTAGTGTCAGCAGCCTGAACGTGTCGGTGGCGACTGGCGTGTGCCTGTTCGAGGCTGTGCGTCAGCGTCAGGCCAAGCGCTGATCTTCAGCCTGTACCGGCCTCTTCGCGGGTAAACCCGCTCCCACAGGGATCGCACAAGGCCTAAGCCCTGTGGGGTATCTGTGGGAGCGGGTTTACCCGCGAAAGGGCCGGCAGTCTGTAATGTGTTTCAGGCTGTTCAAATATTCACCAATCACCTTGCTTGTACGCCTCGCCTTCTCTACAATTGCGCCCCTTGCCGAGCTGGCAGGCGCGCATGTGCCTCCCCTCCGTGCAAGACATACAGTGTCATTCACTCCTTGTCTGACCAGATTCGCTGGCAGACTACTAACCCGTAAGGAGCATTCATGCGTCATTACGAAATCATCTTCCTGGTTCACCCGGACCAGAGCGAGCAAGTCGGCGGCATGGTTGAGCGTTACACCAAGCTGATCGAAGAAGATGGTGGCAAGATCCACCGCCTGGAAGACTGGGGCCGTCGTCAACTGGCCTACGCAATCAACAATGTTCACAAGGCTCACTACGTGATGCTGAACGTTGAGTGCACCGGCAAGGCCCTGGCCGAGCTGGAAGACAACTTCCGCTACAACGATGCCGTTATCCGTAACCTGGTCATCCGTCGCGACGAAGCCGTTACCGGCCAGTCCGAGATGCTGAAGGCTGAAGAAAACCGCAGCGAGCGCCGTGAGCGTCGTGAGCGTCCTGAGCATGCTGAATCCGCCGACGGCGACGACAGCAATGACAGCGACTCCAGCGATAACGCTGACGAGTAATCCACGGACCTTTAGAGGAGCCTATTAAATGGCACGTTTCTTCCGTCGTCGTAAATTCTGCCGCTTCACTGCTGAAGACGTGAAAGAGATCGACTTCAAAGATCTCAACACCCTGAAAGCTTACGTATCCGAAACCGGCAAGATCGTTCCAAGCCGTATCACCGGTACCAAAGCTCGTTATCAGCGTCAGCTGGCTACCGCTATCAAGCGCGCCCGCTTCCTGGCCCTGCTGCCCTACACCGACAGCCACGGCCGCTGAGACCGGGTCGTCGACAAGCAGTAAGGGATTAGCATGCGAGCGTTAGCAAGTTTCATCATGCGCGGTCGTGTGCAGGCCACCCTGGTGGTGGTCATCAGCGCGGTACTGCCGCTGCTGTTCTGGTTGAGTGCCGCTGCCGGCAGCCTTGTGCTGCTGCGGCGTGGGTTCAAGGATGCTACAACGGTCATCGCCGGCGGCCTGCTGGCCGGGCTGGCCGTGTGGGTCATGGGCGATCCCATCACCTTTCTGGTGATTGCGGGTGCCTTGGGCCTGGCTGCGCTGTTGCGCGCCGAGCATCCCTGGAGCCGGGTGTTGCTGGTCAGTGCCGTGTTCGCCGTGGCTTTCAGCCTCGTGCTCGATCTGGCGCTGGCGCAAACCTTCGATGTGCTGGCCAAGGCGTTTGCCGAAGCCATGCCGAAAATCGAGGGGCAACCGGTGCTCTCCGGTGAGCTGATCCGCCCTGTGCTGGTCGCTTCCACAGCAGTGACGGTGCAATTGTTCAGTGTGCTGGCCCTGGTGCTGGCGCGCTACTGGCAGGCAGCGTTGTACAACCCTGGAGGCTTCGGTCGCGAGTTTCGCGCGCTGAGGTTGCCGAAACAGACCATGGCGGTCTTGGTGGCAGTGATGGTGGTGGCCCCGTTCATCGGGCCGCAGTTCATCGTCCTGGCATCGGCGTCGAGCCTGGTACTGGTGCTGGCCGGCATCGCCTTGATGCACGGGCTGGTGGCGCAGGGGCGACTGGCCGGTTTCTGGCTGGTGGGCATGTACGTGACGTTGCCGCTGATCATGCAGCTGATTTATCCGTTGCTGGTGGTTTTGGCCATTGTCGACAGCCTGATTGATTTTCGCGGTCGCAAGTCCCCCAAGGGGAATGACTCCGCGAACGGTGAAGGTTAAAAGTTAAGAGGTTTTACCAAATGGAACTGATCCTGCTGGAAAAAGTCGCTAACCTGGGCAACCTGGGCGACAAAGTAAAAGTTAAGGCTGGTTACGGCCGTAACTTCCTGCTGCCATTCGGCAAGGCCACCGTTGCCAACGCCGCCAACCTGGCTGCGTTCGAAGAGCGTCGCGCCGAGCTGGAAAAAGCAGCTGCTGACAAGAAAGCTTCGGCTGAAAGCCGCGCTGCCCAACTGGCCGAGCTGGAAGTGACCATCACTGCCACCGCTGGCGACGAAGGCAAGCTGTTCGGTTCGATCGGCACCCACGACATCGCTGACGCCCTGACCGCCTCCGGCGTTGAAGTGGCCAAGGCTGAAGTTCGTCTGCCGAACGGCACCATCCGTCAGGTTGGCGAATACGACGTAGCCGTGCACCTGCACAGCGACGTTGAAGCCACCGTACGCGTGGTCGTCGTAGCTGCCTAAGCTGCGCTGACTGGCTGGCTCCTTGTGGGTCAGGCGGTTAACATCGGGCACGGTCCTGTTTTCGACAGGCCGTGCCCTTTGTCTTTTTCATCCTCCAGAATTCTTTCGTGGCCATGAACGAGATCACCACCTCCGAACAGCTAGACCTGCAAACCGCAGCCCTGAAGGTGCCGCCGCATTCCATCGAGGCCGAACAGGCCGTGCTCGGTGGCCTGATGCTGGACAACAATGCCTGGGAGCGGGTGCTGGACCAGGTATCGGATGGCGACTTCTACCGGCATGACCACCGCCTGATCTTCCGTGCCGTGCACAAGTTGGCCGACGCCAACCAGCCATTCGACGTGGTGACCCTGCACGAGCAGTTGGACAAGGAAGGCCTTTCTTCGCAAGTCGGTGGGTTGGCGTACCTGGCCGAGCTGGCCAAGAACACCCCGTCGGTAGCCAACATCAAGGCCTACGCCGCGATCATTCGCGAGCGCGCCACCCTGCGCCAGCTGATCAGCATCAGTACCGATATCGCCGACAACGCGTTCAACCCGCAAGGGCGCAACGCCGAAGAGATTCTCGACGACGCCGAGCGGCAGATCTTCCAGATCGCCGAGGCCCGCCCGAAAACCGGCGGCCCGGTGGGGGTCAACGAACTGTTGACCATGGCCATCGACCGCATCGACACGCTGTTCAACTCCGACAGTGACATCACCGGCGTGTCCACCGGCTTCACCGACCTCGACGAGAAGACCAGCGGCCTGCAGCCAGCCGACCTGATCATCGTCGCGGGCCGTCCGTCGATGGGTAAGACCACCTTCGCCATGAACCTGGTGGAAAACGCCGTACTGCGTACCGACAAGGCGGTGCTGGTGTTCTCCCTCGAGATGCCAGGTGAATCGCTGATCATGCGTATGCTTTCGTCCCTGGGCCGTATCGACCAGACCAAGGTGCGTTCCGGCCAGCTGGACGACGACGACTGGCCGCGCCTGACCTCGGCGGTGAACCTGCTCAACGACCGCAAGCTGTTCATCGACGATACCGCCGGCATCAGCCCCTCGGAAATGCGCGCCCGTACCCGCCGCCTGGCCCGTGAGCATGGCGAAATCGCCATGATCATGGTCGACTACCTGCAGCTGATGCAGATCCCGGGTTCGGCCGGCGACAACCGGACCAACGAAATTTCCGAGATCTCCCGCTCGCTCAAGGCCCTGGCCAAGGAATTCAACTGCCCGGTCATCGCCCTGTCGCAGCTGAACCGCTCCCTGGAACAGCGCCCGAACAAACGCCCAGTGAACTCCGACTTGCGTGAATCCGGTGCGATCGAGCAGGACGCCGACGTGATCATGTTCGTGTACCGCGACGAGGTGTACCACCCCGAGACCGAGCACAAGGGCGTGGCGGAAATCATCATCGGTAAACAGCGTAACGGCCCCATTGGCTTCGTGCGCCTGGCGTTTATCGGCAAGTACACCCGCTTCGAGAACCTGGCGCCGGGTATGTACAACTTCGATGATGATGAATAAGCCATTGCCCTACGTAGGAAGGAGGCTTTGTGTAACGATCGAACGCAAAGCCTTAGAAGTGCTCTGTCGCCTGACTGCGGCCGCTTCGTGACATAAGGTCGCTCCAGGAGTCGCGTCGTCTTTCAAACTTCAAACGACTGCGGAGCCTGTTTCTATCTGGCTGACAATCCGCAAGTTATCAACGCCAGTTTCAGGGCTCTTTTGCTTTTTGGGGGTTTCGAATATTGCCCTGCCTCGTTTTCGTTGATGTCACTCCATAGAAATAATCAAATAAGGGTATTCTGAGCAGGCGATCTACATACTGTCCGTTTTTGTCAGCCACACCATAGACGTTGACGCCCTTATGGTAGCCAGAGGATTGGGCGCCGGTTAGTTCGGCCATATCTTCAGCCAGGGACCGACCTTGAGGGCTTTCGGGGGCGGCGGAATTGCAAGTTAGGAAATGCGTTTGTCTGGATTTCATTTTAATCCCTTCTTGCTCAAGTCTGGCATAAAGGTTTGATGCTGAGTATTTGTACTGGTCTCCTATGACATAGCCAGAGTCTCCGTGGCCGCTGATGTAAAGTGTGCTGAGCTTTCCGTCTTTTCGCGGTGGTCCAGAATAAGCGGTTAAGCCGTCGTGTTGCCACGCTATACTGCCTTTATAAATTTTCTTCGTGAAAAGCTTGATTAAGAAATTTCTTGGGTTGATAGTGAATTCACCACTTGGGTCACTATTGTTGATCGGGTCGTTTAAGGCGAATGCATAGTGGTTAAGGCCGCCTTTCGAAAACGGGCTTAGAGCGTCTGGGCTTGTGAATCGCATTAGTGAAGGACTATAAAGCCTACGGCCATTTCCGAGTAGGTAGCCGTTGCTGATCGAGTCTTCCCGTTCGCCTTTAAAACCCCATCCAATGTCAGAGGGGGGGCTGAATCCAAACGCGCTAAGATGGCAAGGTACAAAATACCCCAAACACATTACCAAGGATGTGGAATTAAATAAGTCAACGCCTATGAGTCGTTGGGTGTTTTGAGTATCTTTTATCGATAGGTTGATTGCTTGGGCTCTGAAAATGGAATCGCTTGTGGAGGTGTGCAGAATATGGGATAAGGCGTTATTGCAATAAAATAGGCGCATTTTTACCCTCGCTCGTTACCGTTGGTAGCGGAGTCTTCATATTAACCATATTTCAAAAAGTGGCGTCGTGGTACTGACAAAAATGCTAGGGAGATAAAATCGACAACGCTGAATCACTCGCTGAGTAACATGCGAACGAACGCCCGGTGAACTCCGACTAGCGTGAATCCGGCGCAATCGAGTAGGACCCCGACGTGATCATGTTTGTGTGCCGCGACGAGGTGTACCACCCCGAGACCGAGCACAAAGACGTGGCGGAAATCATCATCGGTAAGCAGCGTAACGGCCCCATCGGCTTTGTGCGCCTGGCGTTTATCGGCAAGTACACCCGCTTCGAGAACCTTGCGCCGGGTATGTACAACTTCGACGATGACGAGTAACGCCCGTTTCATGAAGTTGCGCATGATTCACTGAGTTAGCAGAAACCCTGTGGGAGCGGCTTTAGCCGTGAAGAATCCACCGCGTTAGCCGGCACCGGCTGCGCCGGTGTTCGCGGCTAAAGCCGCTCCCGCAGGGTGTGCGGATCGCCGGCTAGCTCAGCGTTATGAGCGATCTTTGCTTTCACTTGGCTGACTATCCGTCCCTCGCTCATGGTGATCACCCGATCAAAACGTGACAGGGCATTCTGATCATGCGTCACGCATATCAGCCCCCTCCCTCGGAATGTTTCGAACAGCAGATCCCAGGTACGCGCAGCCGATCCGGCATCAAGCCCAGCTGTGGGTTCGTCAAAGAAATTGAATTCGCCTGGCTGATTTAGGAGGCGTAGCAACGTCAGCCTGCGTGCTTCTCCACCCGAAATGGATTCTGCGCGTGCATCCAGATCAAGTTCGTACCAGTCTTTGCTCAGGCCCAGTCGTTCAAGCCATCGTTCGATTTGAGCGCGATCATGAGCATGCTCGAACAGCACTGCGCGGGGCAGTGGGCCGGGTAGGAAGTGCGTATCCTGAGGGCAGAGTCGTAAACGGCTGAACTGCTCACAAGCGTCGAGCGCAGCCAGGCACCTGCCGTGCAAGTGAACATGCCTACGCAACTGGAATACCGTTCCTGCCAGCGCATGCAGAAGTGTCGACTTACCACACCCGCTGGGCCCAACCAGCGCGACCCGTTCTCCCGCACGTAGCACCAAGGGCTCATCGATCTGCAGTTGCAGCGCGTTTCGAGCGCTGAGTTGGCAGGGGGTAATGCGAAGCCCTGCGTTTTCATTTTGGGGCTCTGTCTCTATGGAAAGTGTCGGGCCGAACACAGGGAGTTGAAGCCAGTGTTCGAGCTTGCGTTTGTCGAGCCGGAACTGGTCGAGTACTCGCCAGGCTTCCGCCAGTTGTGCAACGCCTGCGAGCAATCCACTCACCAGAGTAAAGAGGGCAACAAGCTCGCCCAGGCTTAAATGCGGTGTTGCCTGAGATTGATCATGGATACCCCACAAGAGCAAACCACCACTGCCCAGGCCAATGAACAGAGTACGCAGTCCTTGAAGCCATCCGCCACTGTAGGCAACCCCTACCGCTGAGTCGGCATAGCCCGACAGTGTCTGGTTGACGGGAATCATTGCTGCATCCTCAGCCTTCTCCAGCTTGACCGTTGACGCGCTGGCGAAGGTATCTACCCATTGTTCCGCCAGTTCGTCTTCCCGCGAGTTGACTGCCTCGATCTGGGGGCGACGCCAGCGCACCAGGCGATCGTTTGCCCACAGATACGCCAAGCTCAAGGGGACGAGGCCGATCAATACCGAGGTAGCCCCGAGGTATGCGAACAGCGTGACCAGCACCACAGCTTCAGCCAGCACCGGCCATGCCGAGCCAATCAGAAAACCTAACCACCGCTCTTGTGCCGTTATTCCTCTATCCAGAACCTTTACCAGTGTTCCTCCATGGAGTTGTCCATAGGCCTCGAAGCGTTTGTCCAGCAATGCTCGGCACCAGCGGATGGATAGTTGCTTCACGCGTTCTTGGCAGAGCCGCGCTAGGCACCAGGCTTGCAAAGGGGTCAGTGAGGCTTGTAATGCGACAAGGCATATGAAGGCTCCGAGCAAAAGCTGGGGAGGCGAGGCCGAGGTGGACAGGTTGTCAATAATGTCAGCCAGGATCAGGGCAGGTACGACGGTCGCGATTTTCAGTACTAATGTTGCGCTCAGGGCGGCGAAGATGCCTGGATAGATATGCATATGACTTTGCATGCGCTCTGCAGGAGATGAAATGCCGGGCCTGATTGGCTGGAGAGGGCCTGGAGCGGAGTGGCGCTGGAAGGTTGTATCTTTCAACAAGTTCGGATGGTTGTCTGCCTGCCAAGCGTTTGGAAATGTATCCGGGTGGCGCTCGATCTGACAGGCGCCGCCACACATCAAATGCAAGTGATGTTGTGGCTGTCCTTTCGGAATCAGACGAGATTACGCCATGCTCAAGATTGTCCTCGATCCCCCCTCGATCCCCCTTTCCTTGAATACAACCCAGTCCATGGGCAGTTGCCTACGATAAGACTTCATCGATATGTCGCCTGATCGGGCCCTTTCGCGGGCACGCCCGCTCCCACAGGTACGGTGCAGGTCTTGAAGCCTGTGGTGATCCTGTGGGAGCGGGCATGCCCGCGAAGAGGCCGACCCAGGCATCAGAGAAATTCCAGGGGATTGAACAATGACAACAGAAGACCCCGGTTCACCGTTGGCGAGACCACTTTCTACCAGGGCGAGCACGGTACCCATCCGCTGTTCCGCATCGAACCCGGCATCCCGTGCAGGGACCGTCAGAGTTGATGGGTTATGACCATCACCGGGCTGATGGATGATGCTGAGTTGGGTATGAAGCAATGAGGGCTTGGCTTCAGTTTGCATGAAGGCCTCCAGGTGTTCGCCGTAGCAGTTTCTGCGCCTGTGATATCGAGCGCCGCCCGCGCGGCGCTTCGCGGGGCAAGCCCGCTCCCACATTTGTTGCGACGTGACCATGCCTGTCGGGCCATGGTTGCCCGCTTTGTTGGTTTGACGATATCTCCATGTTGGCGCGGCTGCCGCCCCGCATTTCTTCAGTCATGCGCCAAGACCGACAACCATGGCCTCACAGGCATGGTCACGTTGCAACAAATGTGGGAGCGGGCTTGTCCCGCGAAGCGCCGCGCGAGCGGCGCTCGATTGGCGCACCACCGCAAACACAAAGCCAGGCACTTGGCGACCCATCCCCAACCGTCGCCCACCCCACCAATCCCCACGAATCCAGTCGGATTTGGTCAAAATTTGTGCTATATTCCGCGCCCGCGATTTCCCTGCACACCAGAACCGGTCACTGACATGCAAGCAGCCAAACCACTCTACGACTATCCCAAGTACTGGGCCGAATGCTTCGGGCCAGCACCTTTCCTGCCGATGAGCAGGGAGGAGATGGATCTGCTCGGCTGGGATTCCTGCGACATCATCATCGTGACCGGTGATGCCTACGTCGACCACCCGTCGTTCGGCATGGCCATCATCGGCCGCCTGCTGGAGGCCCAAGGCTTCCGCGTGGGCATCATCGCCCAGCCGAACTGGCAGTCGAAAGACGACTTCATGAAGCTCGGCGAGCCGAACCTGTTCTTCGGCGTGGCCGCGGGCAACATGGACTCGATGATCAACCGCTACACAGCGGACAAGAAGATCCGTTCCGACGACGCCTACACCCCTGGTGGCCTGGCCGGCAGCCGTCCGGACCGCGCCAGCCTGGTGTACAGCCAGCGCTGCAAGGAAGCCTACAAGCATGTGCCGATCGTGCTCGGCGGCATCGAGGCCTCGCTGCGCCGCATCGCCCACTACGACTACTGGCAGGACAAGGTCCGCCACTCGATCCTGATCGACGCCAGCGCCGACATACTGCTGTTCGGCAACGCCGAGCGCGCGGTGGTCGAGGTGGCCCAGCGCCTGTCCAACGGCGAGAAGATCGAGACCATCACCGATGTGCGCGGCACTGCTTTCGTGCGTCGTGACACGCCTCAGGGCTGGTACGAGATCGATTCGACCCGCATCGACCGCCCGGGCCGCGTCGACAAGATCATCAACCCGTACGTGAATACCCAGGACACCCAGGCCTGTGCCATCGAGCAGGCCAAGGGCGACCAGGAGGACCCGAACGAAGCCAAGGTCGTGCAGATTCTCGACAGCCCGAGCATGACCCGGGAAAAGTCGGTGATCCGCCTGCCGTCGTTCGAGAAGGTGCGTAACGACCCGGTACTCTATGCCCATGCCAACCGGGTGCTGCACCTGGAGACCAACCCGGGCAACGCCCGCGCCCTGGTGCAGAAGCATGGCGAAGTGGATGTGTGGTTCAACCCGCCACCCATCCCCATGAGCACCGAGGAAATGGACTACGTGTTCGGCATGCCCTATGCCCGTGTGCCGCACCCGGCCTACGGCAAGGAGCGCATCCCGGCCTACGAGATGATCCGTTTCTCGGTGAACATCATGCGTGGCTGCTTCGGTGGCTGCACCTTCTGCTCGATCACCGAGCACGAAGGCCGCATCATCCAGAACCGCTCGCACGAGTCGATCCTGCACGAAATCGAAGAGATGCGTGACAAGGTGCCGGGCTTCACCGGCGTGGTCTCCGACCTTGGCGGCCCGACTGCCAACATGTACCGCATCGCTTGCAAGAGCCATGACATCGAGAAGCACTGCCGCAAGCCGTCGTGCGTATTCCCGGGCATCTGCGAAAACCTCAACACCGACCACAGCTCGCTGATCGAGCTGTACCGCAAGGCTCGTGCCCTGCCGGGTGTGAAGAAGATCCTGATTGCCTCTGGCCTGCGTTATGACCTGGCGGTGGAGTCGCCGGAGTACGTCAAGGAACTGGTCACCCACCATGTCGGCGGTTACCTGAAGATTGCCCCGGAGCACACCGAGCGTGGCCCGCTGGACAAGATGATGAAGCCGGGCATCGGCACCTATGACCGCTTCAAGCGCATGTTCGAGAAGTTCTCGAAAGAGGCGGGCAAGGAGCAGTACCTGATCCCGTACTTCATCGCCGCGCACCCGGGCACCACCGACGAAGACATGATGAACCTGGCCCTGTGGCTGAAGGGCAACGGCTTCCGTGCCGACCAGGTGCAGGCGTTCTACCCGTCGCCGATGGCCTCGGCCACTGCCATGTACCACTCGGGCAAGAACCCGCTGCGCAAGGTGACCTACAAGAGCGAAGGTGTGGATATCGTCAAGAGCGAGGAGCAGCGCCGCCTGCACAAGGCGTTCTTGCGTTACCACGACCCGAAGGGCTGGCCGATGCTGCGTGAGGCGTTGCAGCGCATGGGCCGCGCCGACCTGATCGGGCCGGGCAAGCACCAGCTGATCCCGCTGCACCAGCCGCAGACCGATACCTACCAGAGTGCACGCCGCAAGAACTCGACCCCTGCGGGTAGCCACAAAGTGGGCAAGGAGCAGAAGGTTCTTACCCAGCACACCGGCCTGCCGCCGCGTGGCAGTGATGGCAGCAAACCGTGGGACAAGCGTGAAAAAGCCAAGGCCGAAGCGTTTGCGCGTAACCAGCAGGCGGCCAAGGAGCGCAAGGAAGCGGCCAAGGGTGGCAAGGGCAACAAGAAGCCGCGTCAGCCGGTGATCCCGCGTTAACTGGGCGATTCTTGGGGCTGCTTTGCAGCCCATCGCGACACAAGGCCGCTCCTACAATGACCGTGCAAACCCGCCAATTCCGGGGGGCTCACGGTCGGTGTAGGAGCGGCCTTGTGTCGCGATGGACCGCAAAGCGGTCCCAAAAATCTCAGCTTCAGTCAGGCTTCTTGTCGACCCACTTCGGCGCCACCGGCGCAACAAAGCTGTCCATCCCGTCCAGCAGCTCATCAGGCTGCTGCCCCAGCAGCAACATAGCCCGATGCTGCGGCCGCACGAAGCCTTCTTCGACGATATGGTCGAGGAACCCGCCCAACTTCTCGTAGAAGCCGTTCACATCCAGCAGCCCCAGCGGCTTGGCGTGATAGCCCAATTGGCCCCAGGTCCATACCTCGAACAACTCCTCCAGCGTACCCAGCCCACCGGGCAGGGCGATGAAGGCATCGCTCAGCTCGGCCATGCGTGCCTTGCGCGCGTGCATGCCGTCGACCACTTCCAGGCGGCTGAGGCCCTTGTGGCCGATTTCGGCATTCATCAGGCTCTCGGGGATGATCCCGATCACTTCGCCACCGGCCGCCATGGCCGCGTCGGCGACGGTGCCCATCAGGCCGACCGCGCCACCGCCATAGACCAGGGTCAGGCCGCGACGGGCAATCGCCTGGCCCAGCGCGATGGCTGCTTTACGGTAGGCGGGGTTGGCACCAATGCTGGCGCCGCAGAACACACAAACGGAACGTACGGGCATTGCTCATCTCCAGTCACTCAGGCTGACAGGGTAAGGCCCATGTCCTACAGTTCCAAGGCTGGTTTCACTCCGGTCGGGAGAATTCGCAGATGGCGCCGGTCGCTCCATGGGCGTAGGCCGCCAGCAGGCTGTTCATCAGGCTACCAAGGGTCATTTCGTATTGCTCCTAAATGAGAGGTTGTCCCATCGTCCAATAAAAGGGCATGATGTGCCCTTGAATTGGTTGTATACAATCCATTGAACAATTCTACTGGCTGGCCTCTTGACAGCCCCTTGACCCATATCAGCAAGGGGCTGAACGGTTTCAGGCAGTCTCGCAATTGATAAAACCCTGCCAAGGAGATTCATGATGTTTGCGAAAGCTGTAGCGGTATCCCTGCTGACCCTCGCCAGCGCCTCTGTCTTCGCAGCCGAGTGCTCGGTGACTGTCGACTCCACCGACCAGATGTCCTACAACACCAAGGAAATCACCGTCGACAAGAGCTGCAAGGAATTCACCGTCAAACTTACCCACTCCGGCAACCTGCCGAAGAACGTCATGGGCCATAACCTGGTGATCAGCAAGACTGCCGACATGCAGGGCATTGCCACCGAAGGCATGAGCCAGGGTCTGGAAAAGGACTACATCAAAGCTGACAACGCCGCGATCATCGCCCACACCAAGATGATTGGTGCTCCTGAGAAGGAGACCGAGGTGAAGTTCGACGCTACCAAGCTGGAAGCCGGTGGCGACTACAGCTTCTTCTGCACCTTCCCGGGCCACATCTCGATGATGAAGGGCAAGGTCGTCGTCAAGTAATCAAAGGCTGACGGTGAATCCTGTGGGAGCGGGTTCGGCGCCCCGATGAACCCGCTCCCACAGGTCTTTCTACAGCCTGATCAAGGGGCGAACGGCAGTTCGCGCTTGTGCTGGGTCTTGCGGTAGGTGGCGACGATGATATCGAACGCTTCCTGGTCAACCGGCTGCCCATGCAGGAAGGCATCGATTTGCTGGTAAGTCACGCCATGGGAGGCTTCGTCCGGCTTGCCCGGCGCCAGGTCTTCCAGGTCCGCAGTCGGCACCTTCTCCACCAGTGACTCCGGCGCACCGAAGCTGCGCGCAATCGCCCGCACCTGGTTCTTCACCAGCCCGCTCAGCGGCGCCAGGTCGCAGGCACCATCACCAAACTTGGTAAAGAACCCCATCACCGCCTCGGCGGCGTGGTCGGTGCCGATCACCAGGCCCGCGCGGGCACCGGCGATGGTGTACTGGGCGACCATGCGGGTACGCGCCTTGACGTTGCCGACCACGAAGTCCACCAGCGTCGGCGAGCCGTTCTTCAACTCCACCACTTCAGCCGCCAGCGCCCGTACTGCCGGGGCGATATCCACGGTGTGCACTTCGTCGGCCTTGATCACTTCCAGGCACGCCTGGGCGTCATGCTCGTCATGCTGGACCTGGTAAGGCAGGCGCACGGCGATGAAGGTGTAGGCCTTGTCGCCGGTTTCGGCGCGCAGCTCGTTGATGGCGCGTTGGGCGAGCAGGGCGGCGGTCAGCGAGTCGACGCCGCCGCTGATGCCCAGCACCAGGGTCTTGAGCCGGGCGTTGGCCAGGCAATCCTTGATGAACGCCACGCGCCGGGCCACTTCGGCCTCGAGCGCGGCGGCGTCGGCGAATGGCGGCTGTACCTTCAGCGCCTGGGCAATCTCTTGCTGAACCGCTTGCATGGGTTACTCCTTGCTGGGGACTTTGAATACATGGCGCATGTAGGCGACGAAGTTCTCGTCGCGGCATTGGGTCTTGGCGGCTTCGTCCGAGATCTTCGCTACCGGCGCGCCGTTGCAGTCGGTCATTTTAAGCACGATGCTCATCGGGGCCACGCCCGGGATATCACAGGTCAGGTTGGTGCCGATGCCAAAGCTGACGTTGATGCGACCGCGCAGGGCACGGAAGATTTCCAGCGAGCGGGTCAGGTTGAGACCGTCGGAAAACACCAGGGTCTTGGTCATCGGGTCGATACCCAGTTTCTGGTAATGGGCAATGGCCTTTTCCGCCCAGGCCACCGGTTCGCCCGAGTCGTGGCGCAGGCCGTCGAACAGCTTGGCAAAGTACAGGTCGAAATCGCCGAGGAAGGCATCCATGGTGATGCAGTCGGTCAGGGCGATACCGAGCAGGCCGCGGTACTCGCGCACCCAGCAGTCCAGCGCGGCGATCTGGCTGTCGATCAGCCGCGGGCCGAGTTGCTGGTGGGCCATGATCCATTCATGGGCCATGGTGCCCAGCGGCTTGATATCCAGTTTCCATGCCAGGTCGACGTTGCTGGTGCCGACGAAGCGGCCCGGGAAATCGTCGCGCAGCACACGCACCACTTCTTCCTGCACACGGCTGGAAAAGCGCCGGCGGGTGCCGAAGTCGGCCACCTGCAGTTCGGCCAGTTCATCGTCGCTGGCATGTGCGCGCAGCCAGTCGAACTTGCGGTACAGCTGGTCGCGGGCCTCGGCCAGGCGCATGCGCGGGTGCAGATGGCGGTTGCGCACTTCGCTGATGATCGCCAGCAGCGGCACTTCGAACAGGATCACATGCAGCCACGGGCCTTTCAGGCGCAGGAACAGCTGGTCGTTTTCTATCCCCAGGCGTACGTAGCGCAGGTTGAAGCGGAACAGGCGCAGAAAGCGCAGGAAGTCAGGCTTGAGGAAGCTGATACGTTCGAGGAATGCCAGCTGGCCGTCATCCAGGGTGAGGTCGCTGAGCAGTTCGAGCTGGTTGCGGATCTCGCCGAGGTAGGGGCGCAGGTCCTCGCCGTTGCGGCAGCGGAATTCCCACTCGACGTCGGCGTCCGGGTAGTTGTGCAGCACGCCCTGCATCATGGTGAGTTTGTAGAAGTCGGTGTCGAGCAGGTTGTGCACGATGCGCTCGGCGAATGCGCTCTCGCTCATCAATGGGGCTCCGGAAGCGGCGAATGGCGGACATTGTGCCAGCCTTTTGCGCCTCGTGTGGCTGTTCCGGCCTCTTCGCGGGCTTGCCCGCTCCCACAGGAACACCTCCGAGCTCAGGAACGGTGCAATACCTGTGGGAGCGGGCGAGCCCGCGAAGAGGCCGGATCTGCCAAAACCGCGTGTTTTTTCGTGCACCAGCTAGCCTTGAAACGGTGCCGCCTGTAGCAGTCGCGCACCAGCTGTGTGCAGTTCGGTGACGTCCGCTGTTACAGGGCGGTTGCACGTAAACACTTGCCAGGGTTGCAATGATGGCACCCGATGGTTGCTCCTTGTCTGTACGTGTGGTGGCGCCTGCCGCGTGGCAGACGGTTGCACGCTCAATAAAGAAAAGGCCGTCGGTCGCCTGCCGGCAACCTGCACAGTGTGTTTTCCCGGAAGACAAAACCTATGGCACGGCCCTTGCTCTGAGCACAGGGCTGAGAAGTTGTAGTGCCAACCAAAAAAAACTCTAGGAGCACCACCTCATGTCGCAGACGTTTTACAAGAAAGGTTTCCTGGCTCTGGCCGTAGCTACGGCACTGGGTGTTTCTTCGTATGTTCAGGCCGACGTCAAGATCGGTGTAGCGGGCCCGATGACCGGGGCTAACGCAGCGTTTGGCGAGCAGTACATGAAAGGTGCGCAGGCAGCGGCCGACAAGATCAACGCCGCCGGTGGCGTGAACGGCGAGAAAATCGTGCTGGTCAAAGGCGATGACGCCTGCGAGCCGAAGCAGGCCGTGGCCGTGGCCAACCGCCTGGTCGACCAGGACAAGGTGATCGGCGTGGTCGGCCACTTCTGTTCCTCCAACACCATCCCGGCCTCCGAGGTGTATGACGAGGCTGGCGTCATCGCCATCACCCCTGGCTCCACCAACCCACAGGTTACCGAGCGCGGCCTGGGCGCCATGTTCCGCATGTGCGGCCGTGACGACCAGCAGGGCATCGTCGCCGGCGACTACATCGTCGACGTGCTCAAGGGCAAGAAAGTTGCGGTGCTGCACGACAAGGACACCTACGGCCAGGGCCTGGCCGACGCGACCAAGGCACAGCTGGAGAAACGCGGCGTCAAGCCGGTGCTGTACGAAGGCCTGACCCGCGGCGAGAAGGACTTCAGCGCCGTCGTCACCAAGATCCGCTCCACCGGTGCCGACGTGGTCTACTTCGGCGGCCTGCACCCGGAAGCCGGCCCGCTGGTACGCCAGCTGCGCGAGCAGGGCCTGAAGGACGTCAAGTTCATGTCCGATGACGGCATCGTCACCGACGAACTGGTGTCCACCGCCGGCGGCGCGCAGTACGTCGATGGTGTGTACATGACCTTCGGCGCCGACCCGCGCCTGCTGCCGGACAGCAAGGCGGTGGTGGAGGAGTTCCGCAAGGCCGGTACCGAACCTGAAGGCTACACCCTGTACGCCTACGCCTCGCTGCAGGCCTTGGCTGCCGCGTTCAACGGCGCCAAGTCGAACAAGGGCGAAGCGGCTGCCGAGTGGCTCAAGGCCAACCCGGTGCAGACCGTCATGGGCGAGAAAAAGTGGGACAAGAAGGGTGACCTGACCGTGTCCGACTATGTGGTCTACCAGTGGGATGCCCAAGGCAAGTACCACCAGCTGGAAAAACAAAAATAACAACGGCCCACGGCCCGGGCGCGTCAGCCCCCGGGCCAAAGCCCCGCGGTACCTGTCTTTATCCGTAGATCTGCACAGTACTGCGCTGCGAGGGCCGCCTTGTCCCAGGCCCGCCGTGGTCGGCGCTCGTGCAATCTCAATCAGGTGAGATTGCGTTATGGATGGTATTTTCCTGCAGCAACTGGTCAACGGCCTGACCCTCGGGTCGGTCTATGGCCTGATCGCCATCGGCTACACAATGGTCTATGGCATCATCGGCATGATCAACTTCGCGCACGGCGAGGTGTATATGATTTCCGCGTACCTCGCGGCGATCAGCCTGGCATTGCTGGCTTATTTCGGTATCGAGTCGTTCCCCCTGTTGATGCTGGGCACCCTGTTGTTCACCATCGTCGTCACCGGCGTGTACGGCTTCACCATCGAACGCATCGCCTACAAACCCCTGCGCAACTCCACCCGCCTGGCACCGCTGATCAGTGCCATCGGCATCTCGCTGATCCTGCAGAACTACGCGCAGATCAGCCAGGGTGCCCGCCAGCAAGGCGTGCCAACCCTGCTGGAAGGTGCCTGGCGTGTCGAAGTGGGCACCGGCTTCGTGCAACTGACCTACACCAAGATCTTCATCCTGGTGGCAGCCTTCGTTGGCATGGGCCTGCTCACCTACGTGATCAAGTACACCAAGCTCGGCCGCATGTGCCGTGCCACCCAGCAAGACCGCAAGATGGCCTCGATCCTGGGCATCAACACCGACCGGGTGATCTCCTACGTGTTCGTCATCGGTGCGGTGATGGCCGCCCTGGCCGGCGTGCTGATCACCATGAACTACGGCACCTTCGACTTCTACGCCGGCTTCATCATCGGCATCAAGGCGTTCACCGCCGCGGTGCTCGGCGGTATCGGCTCGCTGCCTGGCGCCATGCTCGGCGGGATCATCCTGGGTATTTCCGAGTCGCTGTTCTCTGGCCTGATCAACTCCGACTACAAGGACGTGTTCAGCTTCTCGCTGCTGGTGATGATCCTTATCTTCCGCCCACAAGGCCTGCTGGGTCGCCCGCTCGTGGCTAAGGTGTGAACATGTCCATTGCCAAAACTGCCTCCGTTACTGAAACCAGAAGTTTCGACATCAAACGCAGCCTGCTGGAGACGATCGTCGCCGGCCTGCTGGCACTCATCGTGTTTGGCCCTGTGGTCGGCGTGGTGCTCGACGGCTACACCTTCAATGCCGAGCCGCGGCGTGTGGCCTGGCTGGTCGGCGGGGTGATGCTGGGGCGCTTCCTGCTCAGCCTGTACCTGCAGACGGCCGCCGGCTCGCGCATGCTCCAGGGCTTCGAAAGCGGTGGTTCGGGCGTGCATGTGCGCGCGCCGAACTACGTATCGCGGCTGCGCTATATCATCCCTGCGCTGGTGGTGATTGCCATCGTCTTCCCGATCTTCGCCAACAAGTACCTGCTGACCGTGGTCATCCTCGGCCTGATCTACGTGTTGCTGGGGCTGGGGCTGAACATCGTGGTCGGCCTGGCCGGCCTGCTCGACCTGGGCTACGTGGCGTTCTACGCCATCGGCGCGTACGGCCTGGCGCTGGGTTACCAGTACCTTGGCCTGGGCTTCTGGAGCGTGCTGCCACTGGCGGCCATCGCCGCGGCGCTGGCGGGGTGCATACTCGGCTTCCCGGTGTTGCGGATGCACGGCGACTACCTGGCGATCGTGACCTTGGGCTTCGGCGAGATCATCCGCCTGGTGCTGAACAACTGGTTGTCGTTCACCGGCGGCCCGAACGGCATGCCGGCACCGGCGCCGACCTTCTTCGGCCTGGAGTTCGGCCGTAGGGCCAAGGACGGCGGGGTACCGATCCACGAGTTCTTCGGCTTCGAATACAACGCCAACCTCAAGTTCGTGTTCATCTACGCGGTGCTGTTCGCCGTCGTGCTGGCCGTGCTGTACATCAAGCACCGCCTGACCCGCATGCCGGTCGGCCGTGCCTGGGAAGCGCTACGCGAAGACGAGATCGCCTGCCGCTCGATGGGCCTGAACCACGTGCTGGTCAAGCTTTCGGCGTTTACCCTGGGTGCCTCCACCGCCGGCCTGGCCGGGGTGTTCTTTGCCACCTACCAGGGCTTCGTCAACCCGTCGTCGTTCACCTTCTTCGAGTCGGCGCTGATCCTCGCCATCGTCGTGCTCGGTGGCATGGGCTCGACCGTGGGTGTGGTGATCGCAGCTTTCGTGCTGACCGTGGCGCCCGAGCTGCTGCGCAGCTTCTCCGAATACCGCGTGCTGCTGTTCGGTGTGCTGATGGTGCTGATGATGATCTGGCGACCGCGTGGGCTGATCCGCATCAGCCGTACCGGTGTGACCCCGCGTAAAGGAGTGGCGCCATGAGCGACGATATCATTCTCTCGGTCGACAACCTGATGATGCAGTTCGGTGGCATCAAGGCGCTCAGCGATGTCAGCCTGAAGGTCCGGCGCAACCAGATCTTCGCCCTGATCGGCCCCAACGGTGCGGGCAAGACCACCGTGTTCAACTGCCTGACCGGGTTCTACAAGGCCAGTGGCGGGCGCATCGAGCTGAACGTGCGCGGCAGCCACACCAATGTCATCCAGCTGCTCGGCGAGCGCTTCCAGGTGGCGGACTTCGTCTCGCCGGCGCGCTTTGCCAACCGCATGTACTACAAGATGTTCGGCGGTACCCACCTGGTCAACCGCGCCGGCCTGGCACGCACCTTCCAGAACATTCGCCTGTTCAAGGAAATGTCGGTGGTGGAGAACCTGCTGGTGGCCCAGCACATGTGGGTCAACCGCAACCTGCTGGCCGGGGTGCTCAACACCAAGGCCTACCGCAAGGCCGAGAGTGACGCACTGGACCACGCGTTCTACTGGCTGGAGGTGGTCGACCTGGTCGATTGCGCCAACCGCCTGGCTGGCGAGTTGTCGTACGGCCAGCAGCGCCGCCTGGAAATCGCCCGGGCCATGTGCACGCGGCCGAAGATCATCTGCCTGGACGAACCGGCGGCTGGCCTGAACCCACAGGAAACCGAAGCTCTCAGCCGCATGATCCGCGTGCTGCGCGACGAGCACGACATCACCGTGGTGCTGATCGAACACGACATGGGCATGGTCATGAGCATTTCCGACCATATCGTGGTGCTCGACCACGGCAACGTGATTGCCGAAGGCGCGCCGCAGGATATCCGCCACAACCCGACGGTGATCGCCGCCTACCTGGGTGCCGATGAAGAGGAACTGGTATGAGTGCACCCATTCTCGAACTGAAGGATCTGGACGTGTTCTACGGCCCGATCCAGGCGCTGAAAAAGGTCTCGATGCACATCAACGAGGGCGAGACGGTCAGCCTGATCGGCGCCAACGGTGCTGGCAAGTCGACCCTGCTGATGTCGATCTTCGGCCAGCCGCGGGCGGCGTCGGGGCATATCGTGTACCGCGGCACCGACATCACTCGCAAGTCGTCGCACTACATCGCTTCCAACGGCATCGCCCAGTCGCCGGAAGGGCGCCGGGTGTTCCCCGACATGACTGTCGAGGAGAACCTGATGATGGGTACCATCCCCATCGGTGACAAGCATGCCGACGAAGACATGCAGCGCATGTACGAGCTGTTCCCGCGCCTGAAAGAGCGGCGTAACCAGAGGGCCATGACCATGTCCGGTGGCGAGCAGCAGATGCTGGCCATTGCCCGCGCGCTGATGAGCCGGCCAAAGTTGTTGCTGCTGGATGAGCCATCGCTGGGGCTGGCGCCGATCGTGGTCAAGCAGATCTTCTCGACCTTGCGTGAGCTGGCCAAGACCGGCATGACCATCTTCCTGGTGGAGCAGAACGCCAACCATGCGCTGAAACTGTCGGACCGGGCTTATGTGATGGTCAACGGGCAGATTCGCATGAGCGGGACGGGGCAGGAGCTGTTGGTCAACGAGGAAGTGCGTAACGCCTATCTCGGCGGGCATTGAGTTGCATGCGGGGGCCGCTTTGCGGCCCATCGCGACACAAGGCCGCTCCTACAGGCGATCTGCGATTCCATGTGGCATCGCGGCCCCTTGTAGGAGCGGCCTTGTGTCGCGATGGGCTGCAAAGCAGCCCCGATTCCAAATGTGGACAACTTGTCGCGGGCCTGCCTCCATACACTCCAGCATCCCATCTCAAGCCCTTGTTTCCACAGGCCCGATCTTTTCCACGGATAATGTGGAACCGCCTGTGGAAAACATGGTGGCATCTCGCTCAAGCCCTTTGATACCAAGCCCTGCAGCTTCATGATCATTTTTTGATCACAGGCGACTTGTGGATGATTTTCCCAGGTTTTTCAAAGCCCTGCATTCATTCCAAGGCGCGCGCAAAACCTGTGGATAACCCTGTGAAAAAACCTTGGACAGACCGCTGCAGGCGGCATGCTTGAAAGCCTTGCGCCATCACCGAAAAGATATCCACCGACCACAATTCGCTGAAAGGGTTCCGCACCGTGGACAAGTTGCCCCCAATCCGTGGGGAAAGCCTTGTGGATAACATGCGCATAGCTGGTGCCGAGCCCTCTGCTGCAAGGGTTTGCCGCATATGATCAAAAAATGAACAGTGCCCCGGGCGGGTTGCTGCAAGCGCCCGGCGCGGGCATGCTGCAAGCCTGCCGATGACAATCCACCGTGAGGAACAGAGCATGACGTCCACCGTATTCATCACTGGCGCGACTTCCGGTTTCGGCGAGGCCACTGCCCGCCGCTTCGCCGAAGCCGGCTGGAAGCTGGTGCTCACTGGCCGCCGCAAGGAGCGCCTGGACGCCCTGTGCGCCGAACTGTCGGCCAAGACCGAAGTACATGGCCTGGTGCTCGACGTGCGTGACCGCAAGGCCATGGAGCAGGCCATCGCCAACTTGCCGGCCGGCTTCGACAAGCTGCGCGGCCTGGTCAACAACGCAGGCCTGGCGCTGGGTGTGGACGCGGCGCAGAACTGCAGCCTGGACGACTGGGAAACCATGGTCGACACCAACATCAAGGGCCTGATGTACACCACCCGCCTGCTGCTGCCACGGCTGATCGCCCATGGCCGTGGGGCGTCGATCCTCAACGTAGGTTCGGTGGCGGGCAACTACCCGTACCCGGGCAGCAACGTGTACGGCGGCACCAAGGCCTTCGTCGGCCAGTTCTCGTTGAGCCTGCGCTGCGACCTGCGGGGTACGGGCGTGCGCGTGAGCAACATCGAGCCGGGCCTGTGCGAGAGCGAGTTCTCGCTGGTGCGCTTCGGCGGTGACCAGGCCAAATACGACGCCACCTACGCCGGTGCCGAGCCGATCCAGCCGCAGGACATTGCCGAGACCATCTTCTGGATCCTCAACCAGCCGGCGCATATCAACATCAACAGCCTCGAGTTGATGCCGGTGAGCCAGGACTGGGCAGGGTTCTCGATCGACCGGTCGGTCAAAGACTGATCCGAGGGCCTCTTCGCGGGTAAACCCGCTCCCACAGGTACTGCACCGGTTTCAGAGCAGGCGCTATCCCTGTGGGAGCGGGTTCACCCGCGAATGCGTCAGCCCAGGCGCTGCAACCCTTCCAGGCAAGTCGCCAAGTGGTAGGGCGTAGTAGAAGGCATATCATGCCGGCTGACACTACCTTGCCCATCCCGGCACTCATACCAGCCCGCCTCACGCAGGAACCGCGCTTCCAGCGCCTGCAACTGCCCGGCCAGCTTCGCCTCGCCCCCTGTCCGCAACACCAGCGCCCGCAGGTATTCCGCCTGCGCCCAGATCCGCTGGGTGGCGTCGAGCACCTGGCCATCCACATCCAGCATCGCCAGTACCGCGGTGTCCTTCACCCCGTACTGCTCGGCGTAGCCGAAAGCCCGGTCGATGGACGCATGCAGCGGCGTATCACGCAGCAGTGGCGAGGTATGCAGCAGGTAGAACCACTCGAACTGGTGCCCTGGCTCGAACCAGTTATCCACAGTGCCGCGTGGCTTTTCCAGCATCAGGCCGTGGGCGGGGTCGATGAAGTGTTCCTGCAGCGCCTCGCACAGGTGCAGCAACGACTGCTGGGCATGCTCGTCGTCACGCACCGCCAGCACCTGCAGGAAGGCTTCGGCCAGGTGCATCTGTGGGTTTTGCAGCGGGCCGCTGCCAAGGTCGGCCCAGTCTTCAGCGAGGCTGGCTTCGTACAGGCCATCGTCGCGGGCGAACTGCTGGTCGATGATGTCCAGCGCGGCGTTCAGCGTGGACTCCACCAGGTTTTCACGCACCTTGCCCCAGTAATGTGCACAGGCGAAGACGATGAAGGCGTGAGTGTAGAGGTCCTTGCGCCGGTCCAGCGGTTTGCCCTGGGCGTCGATGCTGTAGAACCAGCCGCCGTGTTCGGCGTCGTGGAAGTGCTTCTGCAGCGAGCGGAACAAGGCGGCCGCACGCTCGGCTGCGCCCGGTTGCCCGATGCGGCTGCTGAACAGGTACAGCTGACGCGCGCAGGCCATGGCCCGGTAGCGCTGCACCGGCAATGGCTGGTGCTGGGCGTCCAGTGCCTCGTAGGGCAGGGCCATGTCGGCGTTCCAGCCCGGGCCTTGCCACAACGGCACGATGCGTTCGGCGAAGTGCTGGTTGAAGCGGGCCAGTTCGGGCAGGGTGGGGCGGGGGTCGGACATTTCGGCGCTCGTCGCTGTCGGGCAGGGCGCCATGGTAGCAGAACTGGGTTGTGGGTAGCCTGTGCCGGCCTCTTCGCGGGCACGCCCGCTCCCACAGGATCACCACAAGGTTCGAGCAATGCGGGGTATCTGTGGGAGCGGGCATGCCCGCGAAGAGGCCGGCACAGGCTACCGATCAGCCCGGGTTGCCCAACCCCTGCCAATGCCGCGCCCCCACGAAGATGAAGCGCAACTGCTGGGTGATCTTTTCCTGCGGCGTCAACGCCTGTGGATAACCCGCTTCGGGGCTGTCGATAAGCTCTGGCAGGGTGGCGAACACGGTTTTCACCACCAGGTCGGCCATCACCGCCAGCGCGGCGCTATCCAGGTGCTGCCAGCGCTTCATCCGCGCCAGGTCGGTGGCCAGGTCGTCGCTGATGTCCTGGCGCAGGCGGGCAATGGCTTGGCGTACGGCCTGCGAACCGCCGTACTGCTCACGGGCGAGGAACAGGAACTGCGCACGGTGGGCGGCAACCACGTCGAGGAAGATGCGCACCGAGGCGTCGGTGATGCCGCCCAGTTCGAATTCGTTCTGGCGCACCAGGCGGATGGTCTGGCGGAAGGTAGTGTCGACCTCGGCAACCAGGGCCAGGCCCAGGGCGTCCATGTCGGAAAAATGCCGGTAGAAGCCGGTGGGTACGATGCCGGCCGTCTTCGCCACTTCGCGCAGGCTGATACTGCCGAAACCACGGCCACTCTCCATGAGCTGGCAGGCGGCATCGAGCAGGGCCTGGCGGGTCTGTAGCTTCTGTTCGGCGCGCGGCAGCATGGTGCGGGCTTCTGTGGCGGTAAGGCTGGGCACTCTAGTTAAAAAAACAAAGCCCGGTCAATGGACCGGGCCTGGAGGGGAGCAAGTGTTGTGACAGAGGTTGTTCTTTTCGGCCATGGTGATCAGCTCACACGGCTGAGTTCAACCAGGCGATCGGAGCCACCTTCGGCAACGCGGCCACTACGTTCGATAAGGCGATCCGAGCCACCTTCGGCAACGCGGCCACTACGTTCGATCAGGCGATCGGAGCCACCTTCGGCAACGCGGCCACTACGTTCGATCAGGCGATCGGAGCCACCTTCGGCAACGCGGCCACTACGTTCGATCAGGCGATCGGAGCCACCTTCGGCAAC